>JAFZVM010000068.1 GCA_017617795.1 Oscillospiraceae bacterium | reverse complement strand
CACCGGTTTTTCTGCCGTATAGCCGCAGCTCAGGGAGCTGACTTGCAATCTCAATCCCAACCCCTCCTTCTCTGGGCAAGCACCATGGCCAGCACCGGGGCGCACACCAGCCCGGCCAGGGTCCCGATGGGGAAAAAGCCCATCCCCGGCAAATAAATGAGCGACGAGATCGCCCGGCAGATCATCAGCAGGAGCGCCCCCAGAAAGCAGCTTCCCCCAAGGACGCTCCTGAACCGGGAGCCCCAGAGATACCGGCTGATGTGGGGGACGGCCAGGGACAGGGTCCCGATGGTCCCGCAAAACAGGATGCTGCCTGTCACCATCACCGTGACCAGGATGAGGCATAAGGTCCGCACAAGGCCGGGGTTTATGCCCATCAGCCTGGCGTCCTCCTCCGGGTAGCTCATGGCGTCGAAGGAAAAGCGCATGGCGGCGAGGGGCAGCATACAGGCCAGGAAGACGACCATGAGAAGCACCAGTACCTTTCCCGCGAATTCATAGTCCGTGTTCACCGTGAGGCCGTACATGGACAGGGTCTGGAATACCGTCAGGTCTTCCTGCTCCATGTGGAACCGGACGAAGGTGACCACCGCGCCGGAAATTTGCCCCAGTACGGAACCCACCAGGAGCATGTCCGTCACGCTTCGCCGGTTCTTCCCCGCGAAGCGGCCCGCCCCCATGACCAGGATGAGCATGAGGAAGGCCAGACCGAGGCAGTAGGCGAATCTGCGCCCCATCATGGCGTAAGCCCCCACGGAATACTGCGCCACCAGGAGAAGGAGACCCAGGTTAATGCCGCTGCCCACCCCCAGCATGGTGGGGGCGGCCATGGGATTCCGGAACAGCACCTGATAGCAGGCTCCGCCTACGGCGATTGCCGCGCCGCAGAGCAGGGTGACCAGCAGATTCCGGAAGCGGGATACGGTCTCAAAGAAATACGGACTGGCCTGGATCAGCTCGCTCCGCTGCAGCTTTAACGGCAGGTCGAAGCGCTCCGCAGCTTCCAGCCGGACCCAGAGCCACAGGTTGGAGAAGGCCCGGTCCGGGGAAACAAGCTCCCTCGCCCCGGTGCGGATGCACAGGGCAAAGCAGAACACCAGGAGGAACAGCACCCCCAGCCCGATCCGGCCCAGCCGCCTCCGGGTCCCTCGGGGAAGGGATTCACGCCCAATCCGCATTTCTGGCCCTCCTGTACTTCAGCAGGAAAACGAGGAACAGCGCCCCGCCCACCAGGCTGGTGATCAGATTGATGCTGGTGGTGTACCCGGTGCAGAGGGCGGCGGTATACACCAGCACCATGCTTGCGGCCCCAAGCAGAGCACAGGCGGGCAGCATCCGCCGGTGGTCCGAGCCGGCCATCTGGCGGGCAAAATGAGGGATCACCAGGCCCACGAAGCTGATCTGCCCGCAGAAGGAGAGGATGACGGCGCTGGGGATCACGCAGAGTATGAATATGAGGAGCCGGAAGCGCCGGACGTTCATGCCCATGCTTCTGGCCTCCTCGTCCCCGAACATCAGCACGTTCAGCCCCGGGGAGAGAGCCAGCAGCGCACCCATGCAAAGGAGCGCCGGTATGGCCAGCATCAGCAGGTGGGTAAAGGAGTAGGTATTCGCAAAGGTCCCGGAGGCGATGGCCATAAGGGCATAGGTGCGGGAAGTGGTGGCGTCCACATAGGTGAAGTAATACTGCCCCAGGCTGACGATCGTTCCCGCGAAGGAACCGAAGAGGGAGCCGGAGATGATCAGTACCACGCTGGACATCTTCCCCCGCCCCGCCCGGGTGGAGATGAAGATCACCATGAGCGCCCCCAGGAGGCAGCCCGCCATCATCCAGATCTGCTGGGCGTACAGCTCATAAAAGCTGAGGGAGCTGAGGTATTCCGAATATTCCGCATAGGTGTAGTATTCCATGACCTCCGCGTCCTCCCGGCAGAAGAACAGGAAGAGGACGGCGGCCACCATGCCCCCGGACTGGATGCCCAGCATGGAGGGAGAGGCCATGGGCGTATGATAGACGCTTTGGCACACCGCCCCGCAGACGGCGAGGCAAGCCCCCACGATGGCAACGATCACCACGGTGTAAATGGAATAGTCCGCGGCGTTGACGCTGCCGCCCCCGGTAAACAGCCGCCACAGTTCCTCCAGCCGGGAGGACACCATGGAAAAATACCGGGCAGCGGTCACGGGCCTGTGCAGGAAATCGTAGCGCAGTACCACCGCGGCCAGCATCAGTACCACCAGCACGGCGGCAAGCCCGATGAGCAGGCGGCCGTTCCGGCTGACGTGAAACCGCCGCCGGTTCTCTTCCAAAAACGGGTTTTCGATGCTCTCGTCCCACAGCCGGATCTGTTTCGGCTTCGCGCCTTTATCCTTCTTCATTCGCTTCCCTCATGCAGGATCCGGTCCAGCTGACTTTCGCTGAGCCGGACGCCGTAAAAGCGTTCGTAGAACTCCGCGGTCAGCGATCGGAGCTCGGTTTCCGACACTGCGCCCCGGAGTCTGCAGGCTGCCCACAGAGACGTGAGCACGCTCTCCCCGCTTCCCTCCCCCCAGCTTCCCACGCCGGAGGGCAGTACCAGGATCTCATAGGGGCCGTGTACCGTGGAGATAACAATATCTCCGTTTTTATCCAGAAAGCCGTAGCCGCTGGTGAGGCCGGTGGCCGAGCTGGTCATGCCGTAATCCTGCCAGAGGGAACAGGACTCGATGCCTGTTTTGATCTCCTCGGTTGCTGCGATCACGGCGGGAAAATCGCTCTCCCCCAGGAAGCTGCCCCCGGCGGAGGTGAATACATAGGCGGGATCGTAGGCGATCCCCGCCGTTTCCTCCACCGTAAGGGTCTTGTTTGGAGAATGGATGGGGCTCAGGTACTTGAGCTTCGACTGTTTGATGGAATAGTTGTTTTCCTTCAGGGCCGCCGCATTCCCCACCCCCGCCAGGGACAGATAATAGGTCACGGGGGAACGGAGATACCCGGTGGCCGTATAGGGCAGTCCCGTGCCGGACAGGGTCTCATAGGCGTCGTCATGCAGGGACCAGGAAGCCGTGTCATCCCATCCGCTGACAAAGAGGGCGGTGACGCCCTCCGTCCCGGAGCCGCCCGCGGCGGTGTTGCCCGTGGCGTAGTCGACGCCGTCCGGCAGCCAGGGGCTTACCCGGGAAGCCACCAGGGAGAGCACCCGGTCGTGGAAGGCCAGGTATTCTTCCGCCCGTTTTACGGCGTCCGGTTCCCCTTGGCCGCCCAGCACCTGCCCGATCAGGATGACGGCAAGACGGATGCCCTCGTCCGTATTCAGAGCGGGCAGGACAACATACGGGATACCCGCCTCCTCCAGCGCCGCCAGCTGTTCCTCAGAAAAGCTGGTCTGACCGGAGATCTCCAGGCAGGCCTGGGGAGCAAGCTCAAGCAGTCGGGAAAACTCCTCTGCGGAAAGGGGCGAACGGCCGTCGCCGCTCCACAGCATTTCACATTCGCTGTTCAGCAGCTCGCCGGAAAGCCCGGAGGACAGGCTGGCAGAGGAAACGGACAGGCGCTCCGGTCCCCCCAGCATCTCCACCAGAACGGCGGCCTCTCCCACGGCGGCCACGTGCTCCACGGACTCCGGAAGCTCCACCGTCCGTCCCGCGGCGTCCACGAGCTGACGGCAGAACTCAGGCTGCACTGCAGGTGCCGGTTCCTCTGTCGGCTCCGGTGCGGGGGGGGCCGTCTGAGGGGCTTCCTCAGGCGGTTCGGGGGGCGCTTCTGCCGGCGGCGCGGTTTCCACAGGCGGCGCAGCGGTTTCCACAGGCGGCTCCGGCGAAGGAGTCGGCGCTGCGCCGCTGCCCTCGTTGGGATTTGCGTCCGCATTGTGTTCCGGCTCCGGAGCGGTGATCTCCCGCTCATCCTTCCCCGCCGTTGGGTCCTTCCGTTCCCGGCCGCGAGGGTCGCCGAGTTCTTCGTCCAATGTCTGGGGCGGCAGTTCGGTATCCTCGTCTGTGTGATCCTCGCTGTTGTCGATTTCGGAAACGTCCGCGCTCTCGTCCACGTCGCTTACCCGGTCGTCGTAGACCATTTCAATAAACGCCGGGCTGGGCTTGCAGCCGGTGAGGGCCAGAAAAGCGCAGAGGACCGCCGTGCAGAGGATAAAGACTATCCGCTTTTTCCCGTACACGGCGGTCACTCCTATTCGTCATTTGCGTTAATTGGTTTACTTGCCGGTAGTCCTCGAATGGATGAGGTCCTTCTGCGCGGTACGCTCGTTCAGCCGACGTGCTGATAGTAGCGCATCAGCATGGTCGCGGTCTGCGCGCGGGTGACCGACCCGGCGGGATCGATCCTCAGGCT
>JAFZVM010000067.1 GCA_017617795.1 Oscillospiraceae bacterium | reverse complement strand
CCGCTCAGAGCGTCCTGTCGGACGCTTAGGTTGTTATACCCTTTTTCCTTCACTCACCAATTCACTGCTTTTCTGTTTTCGGGGCTTGACTTTTAATAGTTAGTCTTTCACACTTTCTTCCTTTCCGGTATCGTACCGTTTTCGGGTTTGTCTATAGTCTGAGGCGCGGCCCTGTTCGGCCGCGCCTTCTTCTTATTTTATTCTTTTATTCCTCTTTTTTCAGTTTTCGGATGTCCCTGCCGTAGAATTTCAGGTTCTCGTACTCCCCCGCCAGCCGGGAGGCGATCTGTGGATTATACCGGGAGGATATATCCTCTGCGGACAGATTGGAGGAGATGACGGTGCTCTTTCCGCTGCGCAGGCGGGCATTGATCACCTCATAGATCACGCTCACGGTGAATCCGTTGTCCCTCTCCATGCCCAGATCATCCAGGATCAGCAGGTCGCATTGGAGATAACGCCGGATATCCTGCTCCGCTTCCTCCGGATCTCCCCGCTGGGTAAACCGGACCGCCTCATAACGGGAGCATAGATTGACCGCCGTTTCATAGACCACCGACCAGCCCTGCTCCGACACCACCGAAGCAATGCAGGCGGAGAGGAAGGTCTTGCCCAGGCCCGGACCGCCGCTGAGGAAGAGATTTGAGCCCTTCCCGTCAAAGGTTTCCGCATACCGGCGGCAGGCAAGGAGCACCAGTTCCATATGCTGTCTGGGACTGATCCCGGTATCCGGGTCCTTCTGATCGTCGTAGTATTTCAGCTGGAAGGCGGAGAATCTCTCCCCGTTCAGATCCAGCAGCTTGGAGAGCTCCCGTCGCTGTTCTTCCCGGTACAGGCGGAGCAGGCATTCGCAGGGCTCCAGTCCCACATAGCCTCGGTCCCCGCAACGCCCGCAGGCGGGAAGATCGTCGATGCAGTGCTCCGGATAGCCCAGCCCGACAATACGCCGGGTCCTCTCCTTCTGCAGCTGCAGGCTTTGCTCCTGCAGCTTTTCCATGGCCGCCACGGGGTCTTCCCCCCTGCGCAGGGCCAGGTCCATAGCGCTTGCCGCTGCGCCTTGTATCCGGGAATCCAGTTCCGCCAGCGCAGGGTCCAGACCATAGAGCCGCTGCCGCAGCTCCGCCGTATGGGTCTCCCGTCTGCGCCGGTCTTCCTCCAGCCGGTCCATGGCCCGGCGAAGGAGTCTTCCGTCAAGCGCCATTGCCGCCGCCTCCGTTCATTTTCTCCAAATAGCGCTGCATGCGCCGGTACTCTTCCGCGGCCGGGCCGGAGGATGCGGTCTCCCCCGTCTTTTCCTTCCGGGCGGGACCCCGTTCCCGGGGATCCGCTTTCAGGATCGCCTCCGGCTCATGGAGTTCCCGCTTATGCCAGTTCTCCAGGATGCGGTTCATATACGGCCAGACCAGCTCCTTCTTTTTCAGGATGGTCCGGTCATAGGCCTCCTCCACGGCTTCCGGGGAAAAGCCCATCTCGATCCAGGATCGGATATACTTCTCCTCCGTCGGCGAAAGCATCCGGTCCCGGATGCCCAGGATCCGCTGGATCCTGCTGCTCTCCGTCCGACGGTCAAACAGTTCCTGTACGTGCCTCTCCGCCAGCTCCAGGGTGAGGATGCCTCTCTCCTGCCAGATATAGGCTTCCTTCTCGATCTGCCGCAGGGTGGGCCGTTTCCCCGGGCCATAGCGCCGCTCCAGCTCCTGAGTGCACCAGTTGATGATCACCAGGATCACCTCCGGCGGGAGGCCGAGATAATCGTACAGTCCGAACAGGACCATCATATCGTTGCCGGAAAGGAGTCTTCCCAGACGCTTCGCCGTCTCATCCAGCAGTCTGCGGAAGCCCTCCGTATTCTCCGCCGCCCGCTGCACATCCGATACCGTATAGGCGGGCAGCTCCGGCGAGCTGCCCGGAGCCTGCTTCTGCTGTTCCTGGAGCCGGATCGCGGCATATCCGCCGGGCAGCCGGACGAGTCCCAGTCTCTGCAGCGTGCTCAGAGCGGCATCCAGCCGATCCCCCAACTGCAGTTCCTCCCGGGCTTTTTCCGCATCCAGGCGTCCGTTCCGCCGGAGGACATAGAGATAAAGCAAGGCAGCGTCTCCGCTGCCGGCTGAAATGAGCTTATCCGCATCGTGGAGGTCGATGGACAGGGTTTCCGGCCGGGGCAGAACGTATTCTTCCGCCATTCCATCTCCTCCTTTTCTTCTCATTTTTCTTTATTCTATCAAGTTCCGGGAAAAATCGCAAGTATCAGACTGCCTTTGGAAGCCGAAATGAGCCGTCCTTCTCACTTCACGCCCCGGAGGACCATGATCACCGAGACGGAGGTATCCCATTGCTTCTCTCCCCGGGCATACTGCTCCAGGCGCAGCGCGTACTTTTCTTCGATCCTCTGCCGCATCCACTCCGCGTCCTCCGGGCTGATCCGCTCCCCCAGGGTGAGGACCGCGGAATCCAGCGCCTCCAGGTCGTTGTACTTCCCCGAAAGGATCATCTCCCGGGCCAGCTCCGGGGAAACGGAGGGATCGTCCGGCGTCAGGGCCGCTGTCACATAGCCGGTACGCACATCCCGAAAACCGTATTTCTCCATGGCGGCGGGGAGTTCCGCCTCGGTCATGGGATATCGGCAGACGCCGTACTTCTCCATGGAGTCGTCCAGTTCCGAGGCCTTTTCCCAGAACCGCTGCTCCGCCTCATCCCATTCCAGACAGGGGGCTGCGGCATGCAGTCCCCGCCGGGAGGATAGCACCAGGCACACTCCGCCCGGCTTCAGCACCCGCTGCTGTTCCCCGAAAAATGCGGAGGGCTCCACATGCTCCTGGACCGTATTGGATATCGTTACGTCAAACTGCTCCGCCGGGAAGGGCAGCGCCGATGCGTCTCCCTCCCGAAAGAGGACGCCGGGCTCGTGCTCCCGGGCGAAACGGATGAATTCTCTGTCCCGATCCAGGCCGGTGATCTCCGCCCCGGGGTACCAGCGGTGCAGCGCCCCGGCCAGAGCGCCGGGACCGCAGCCGATCTCCAGGATGCGCAGGGGACGGTCCCCCAGATCGAACAGCTGGGCATACTTTTCCCGAAAGCGATCGTGAAACCGCAGGCGGCGGGAGGAATACAGGGTCATACAGCCCTGGACATACCGGGACCAGATCGTATCCACAGAAACGTCCTCCTTTTTGCGTGGTTTCCGCAGTATACCAGAGAAAGCTGCAAAGAACAAGGCCCTGCGCAGATACGCAGGGCCTTTCAGACGTCGGATATCCCGATTCAGATCTCGTGCTCCTCCAGGAGCGGAGTCATATTATACAGGCTGAGACCGATGGTGGAGGCGTTGTGCAGGAAGGCTGCCGCGCCGGGCATGACCAGCCCCAGCAGGCCCGCCAGCAGGATGGCTCCGTTGAAGCCGATGCCGATCCGGGCGGTGCTGTGCATACGGGGCATGAGCCGGTCGCTGATCTTCTTCAGGATCACCAGCTGAGCCAGGGCGTCCCCGGAGAGGGTCACGTCCGCGATCTCCTGGGCGATATCCGCCCCTTCCTTCATGGCGATCCCCACGTCCGCGGCGGAGAGCGCGGGAGAATCGTTGATCCCGTCCCCCACCATGATCACCCGGCGGCCAGCGGCTTTCTGTTCTTCCACATACCTGGCCTTGTCCTCCGGCAGGACCTCCGCATAAAACTCGGTGATCCCCGCCCTTGCGGCCACCGCCTCCGCGGTCCGCCGACTGTCTCCGGTCATCATGACCACATGGCGGATGCCCAGCTCCTTCAGCTGCGCGATCACTCCGGCGGCTTCCTCCTTGATGGGGTCTGCGATGCCGATCACCGCGGAAAGCCGGCCGTCGATGGCCAGGAACAAGCGGGAATTCTCGGAGGGGATCCGCTCCAGGATGAGCGCCTCATGCCCGGGCTCCCGGGGCACGCCCTCTACATCGAAGATAAAGTGGTCGCTGCCCAGCACGACCCGTTTCCCCTCAATGGTGGAAACGATCCCGTGGGCTACGATGTACTCCGGCTTGGAGTGCATCTCCTCATGCTGCAGGTTCCGCTCCTGGGCGGCGCGAACCACGGCGTTCGCCAGAGAATGGGGGAAGTGTTCCTCCAGACAGGCTGCGATCCGCAGCATATCGTTCTCCTCATGTCCGTCCAGCCCCACCACCTGCTCCACGCAGGGCATGGCCATGGTGAGAGTCCCGGTCTTGTCGAACACGATGGTGTCCGCCTGGGAGATGATCTCCAGGAACTTTCCGCCCTTCACCGTAAGCTGATGGCGGTTCGCCTCGCTCATGGCCGACAGGGTCGCAACAGGCATGGCGACCTCGATTGCGCAGGAAAAGTCCACCATGAGCACCGAAGCGGCCTTCGTCACGTTCCGGGTCAGCAGCCAGGTGATCACAGCCGTGGCAAAGGTATAGGGGATCATGCGGGTCACGACCCGTTCGGCCTGGCTCTGGGTCTCGGGATTCATGCTCTCGGAGGCTTCGATCATTTTGATGATCTGATCATACCGCGTCTCACCGGAGACCTCCCTGACCTCGATGACCAGTTCACCTTCCTCCACCACGGTCCCTGCAAATACGGCCCTGCCGGGGATCTTCCGTACGGAAAGAGGTTCGCCGGTGAGGGCGGACTGGTTGACCATGGCCTCCCCTTCCGCGGCGATGCCGTCCAGTGGGATCACATTGCCCATGGTGATCCGGATCCGGTCCCCCACGGCAATGCTTTCGATATCCGTCAGTTCGTCCGCGCCTTCGCCCACCTTCCAGACCCTGGAGACATTGAGGGACAGGGATTGGGCCAGATCGTCCACAGATTTCTTATACGTCCACTCCTCCAGCAATTCGCCCAGCTCGGTCAGGAAGGTGATGGAGTCCGCCGTGGGGAAGTCTCCGATGAGCAGGGATGCGCCGATGGCCGAAGCATGGATGATCTCCGCGCTGAAATGACCATGGAGCACGTCCCTAAGCCCATGCCAGATAAAGGGCACCGCTCTCCACACCGTCAGCACCGCCCGGACGGGGGCGGGCAGCAGCAGCTTCTTCATCCCCCTGCGCAGCAGCATGGAGATGATCTTTTCCTTGTATTCCTCATTGGTCTGCCGGGCAGATACGCCGGGGATCCGAGCCGCTTCCGGATCCTTCAGGGAAAGGGTATCCAGAGAAGTCAACAGGGCTTCCCGATCTCTGCGATAGCGGATGACCGCTTCCCCCGCCCTGGGATATACGCTGACCTTCAGCACATCCCGATGCTCAATGAGGGCATAATAAAGGATATCCGCCTCCTGTTTGCTGAGACGGGACCGGTCCAGGGCGATATGGAGGCTCCCCGGTCCTTCATGCCTGATCCTGTACCGCATTCCGGTTTGGATCAATCATCCTGGCCGCGGGAGCAGCAGTCCTTGCCGCAGCAGGAGCTCTTTTTCTTCTCCAGGTAGGCGTCCGCCTTCACCTTGGCGTCGGCACAGATATCCGTCGCCCGGAGACTGACCTTCTCCACCCGTTCCATGACCCAATCCTTCGCAACCAGCACGCCCGTGCCGATCGCCGTGAATACCTTGTCCGCGCCCTTATCCCTCATGAGTTCCAGCCCGACGCTTCCCAGCAGGATGCCGCCGACAAAGGATTTCCAACCAAACCTCGCCATTCTCTCTACCTCCAAAAAGTGCGTTTTCGTATCGGATCTGCCGTTCGATCATGATCTGCACATACCGATACAGTTTAGAATGCTAACAGAGATGCTCGGCAAATTGCAAGAGTGCTCCCCGTTCGCGCAAGGCCAAATCGGGGACGGCAATCATCAGCCAATCAAACCGGCAAAAAAGAGGACGGAGCGCTCGCTCCGTCCTCCGCAGGGATGGTATCGTCGAATCAGGTCAGCTGATGGACTTCTCCGGTCTCCTTGTTCCGCCATCTGGGCTTCAGGGGCAGGGGCCAGTTGAACTGCATGGCTCCGGGAGTGGGGCAGTCCGTGGCGCAGCAGCCGCAGTACCAGCACTCCTCCGGATGGAGGATGATGGGGGGCTTGCCCTTCTCGGGGTTGGGAATGAACACGTCGATCTGGCAGGTCTCCACGCAGGTGTTGCAACCGATGCACTTCGCGGGGTCGATGACCACGGGCACGCTGGGAGTCTGCACGTTCGGGATCGCAAATACTTTATCCGCCATGATCCTCTCCTCCTTACTTCTCGTCCCTGTACACGCCGGTGTAATCCGGGTTGTGGGCTTCGTAGTTTTCCTTCATGTTGCCCCAGTAGCGGGTGGGGATCCGCTCGAACACGGTCTTCCCGTCCACCTGACTCAGGGCAAGGTAATACTTCATTTCTTCCTCATTGTTCTCCGGATAGTCCACCCGGGTGAGGCTCAGCTTGGGATTAGAGAGCTTCCGTTCCTTCATGGCCTGGATCATGATCTTGGCTTGTTCGATGAGGCTCAGATCCTCCAGAGACCGCATGAGCTTATGGGGATCCAGAGCATACAGCCGAGGCACGGCGTATTTCTCGATCCGGTCGATCTCCTCCAGGGCCAGGTCCAGCGTCCGCTCGCTCTTGAATTCGCTCACGTAGTACTGCATGACCCGGCTGAGGCCGTTATGCAGTTCCTTCCATTCGATGCCGCCGTCCCGCTTGGTGGGGGCCAGCACCCGCTCCTTCTCCTTGTCGATCTGATCCCGGCAGACCTTGCCCGCGTCAATGCTCTTGGCATAGGCGGCGGCCTTGCGGCCCGCATACCGTCCGGTGGCGGCGGCGTAGCTGTGGTCGCCGGGCTGGAAGGTGGCGGTGCCCGCGGCATAGAGGCCGTCCAGATTGGTCTTCAGATCCCAGTCCACCATCAGGCCGCCCCGGCCGGGCTCCCGATACTGCTGGGAACCGCCGAACTCCATCATGTTGTAGTTCATGATCTGGTCCCGCTTGTAATCGAAGCCGCCCTCGGTCATGGTCTTGACCATGATCTTGGTGGTGGATTCCTCATTGAGCATCAGGTTCCAGGTGGCGTTGGATTCTTTGGGATCGATGCCCGCAAAGTCCGCGTAGAAGGGCAGCTCATATTCCCCGCTCTGGATCCCGGCCCGCATCTTGGGCCCGTCGGAGAACATGGCGCCGCCGTCCTGCCAGCCCTGGGTGGCATAGGGCAGGATCTTGCCGTTGGAGTCCACCATGGGGATATTCTCATAGCTGGCGTCGCCGCCGCCGGTGTACCATTTATGCTTCAGGCCCGTGGCGATGCGGTAGGGGGAGCTGGCTTCCATCATGGTGAGCTTCGCCCCGGCCCGCCAGGCCATGGCGGTGCCGTCGCTGCTGTTGTTCCGGGAATACATGGAGGAATAGCCGCCATGCTCCATATCCATGAACCACGGGTTGCCGGAGCCGCCGGCGGAGATGATTACGGCCTTGGCCTTCACGATGACGAACTCGCCGGTGCGGGTGTTGATGCCGGTAGCGCCCACGATGCGGCTGCCCTGTTTGCCGTTCTCGTTCAGCAGGCTCGTGGCCATGACCCGGTCCAGAACGTTCACGCCCAGGCGCTTGCATTCCTTCTTCAGGGCAGGCTTGAAGGTGCTGCCCCAGATGCGGATGACCATGTTGTTGCGCTTCTCCGGGGGATTGAAGTCGGGTTCGCCGTAGCCCTTGGGCAGGCCCAGGCCGGCGCCTGCGCTGTAACGGGGGGAGAACATGAGCTTCGTCTTGTCATCCCGGCCTTCCACGCCCAGAAATTCGTCCTTGTCGTCCCGGATCTTGCCGCCCATCAGCTCCATCTCCTGCAGGGTGTCCCAGTCCTCTCTGCACTGGATCTGGATGCCGATGCCGTTGGAAAAGTCGCCGCCCGCTTTCATTTCCTCGATGGCCCAGGTATCCGGGTCCACCCGGGAGCAGGGGTTGCCGGGGACGTTGCACCAGTGGTCGCAGCCGGGTCCGCCGGCGCCGCTGCGCCGCACGTCGGCCTTTTCCATCAGGATGACCTTCGCTCCGTTCCGGGCTGCACTGATGGCCGCCCAGCAGCCGGCGATGCCGCCGCCCAGGATGCATACGTCGGCTTCCAGCTCGGTCTCTTCTCCGAATTTGATGGGATAGGGCCACTCGGGGGGTGTGCCGTTGGATTTCAGATAATCATGCCAGGTTCCCATATGTCGGCCTCCTTATGTAATTGATTCTGGTCTGATTATAACGGATGCGTCCGCATTTGTAAATGCGTGTCCAGTCCTGCGCTCCATCAAAATGTCCCGCGGAAGCAGGGCTTCCGCGGGACAGGTAGTGCAGGATCTCAGGGAAGCCTGACGCCGGGCTCAGCCGGCTCAGGCGCCGATCATATCCAGGTAATCCTGGTAGGCATCCTGATAGATCTGTTTGATCTCGTTCAGGCCGATCTGATCCAGCTCAGTGACGTAGCTGTCCCACTCGGAGAGCGGGCGGGCGCCGTCCGCAAAGAGGGTGAAGTTCTCGGCGATGAAGGTCGCCACGTTGTTGCGATACTGGGCGATCTCGTCGCTCTGCTCGCTGGTGAGCTTTGCGCCCACGGGATACAGACCGCTCTTGTCATAGTGCTCGGCGAGCCACTGGGTCCAGTATTTGATGGTGGCGACCGCCTTGTCCCCGGAGGGGTTCAGCAGCTTGGTCTCCGTGGCGCAGAGGCCGGGATCGCAGAAGGCGTCCAGCGAATAGATGAAGGTCAGCCAGGACAGGGACCAGCCGTTGGGGTTGTTCACGGCCCAGTCGGTGTTGCGGCGCACGCCGTTTTCATCGATGTAGCAGATGACGCCCTCGGGTCCGTAGCAGTAGAGCTCCCAGCCCTCGGGGCTGTACCGGTAGTCGATCCACTTCATGGCCAGCGGGATATCCTCGCAGGTGGAGGCGAAAGAGCAGCAGCCGGTGCCGGTACGGGCTCCGCTCTTACCCACGGTAACGATCTGATCCGCATACTGCAGCGGCTTCTGGACGGGCTGCCAGTTGCAGTCCGGATTGGTGCAGAGCTTCTCTGCGTCGTACAGGTTCACGGCGCCGTCGTACATCACCGCGATATGGTCGTTGTGCCGATCCTCGGAATAATCCGACGCAGAGGTATAACCGGCCCAGTTGGGGGTGATGAGGCCCGCGTCGAAGAAGGTGCGCAGCTTGGTGATGAGAGCCAGGTCCTCCTGGGTGGTGCAGCCCAGCTGGACCTTGCCGTCCTTCAGGTAGATGGCGGGCAGGGCCGTGGAAGGAATGGCCGTCATGCTGCCGAAGGAATGGAACTGCCAGTAGTTCACCACTTCCAGGGTGTTGTTGAACCACATGGGGTATTCCACGGAGTCGATGCCCACCTTCAGCGCGGTGAGGCAGTCGAACCAGTCGTCCCAGGTGACCAGCTTATCGGGATCCATGCCGATCTTATCCATGAAGTCCTGCCGGATGACGTAGCCGCCGATCATCTCACCGGGCTGGATATTCATGTTGTACACCGCGGGGACGAAATCCTCGAAGTAGAAGATACGGCTGTGGGTATCCAGATCGTCGGGCCGGTCATAGGTGGAGTAATACAGATAGTTGGGCATGTATTCCTTATAGTCGAAGATGTTGACGAAGAAGCCATCCTCCACCATCTCTACGGGGGTGCCGGGATAATAGCTGTTGGCGTTGCAGCAGATATCGCAGAGATCGTCCGCTGCCAGCGCAACGGCAAAGGCTTCCTTCCGGCTGCTGGAGGGCACGGAGACGTATTCCACATGCACGCCGGTGCGCTTCTGGGCCTCCATCGGCAGCTCGGTCTCGCCGAAGCCGCCCTCAGGCAGATACTCGGGGGTCCAGACCGTGAACCAATAGGAGAGGGGCTTGTCGCTGTCCGTCAGGGGCAGCGGCCAGTTGTACCGCTCGGTGGCGATGCCTCTTTCATCCACTGCGAAGGGCAGGCCGGGTTCCTCCGGAGGCGCTTCGGTCTCCTGAGGCGCAGGCGCCTCGGTCTCAGCCGGTTTCGCGGTAGGCGCGGCGGTTGCGGCGGGCTTCTGCGTCGCTGCAGGCGCCTGGGTCTCCGGCGCTGCGGTGGCCGGTGCGGGCTGGGTCTTGGCACAGCCGGAGAAGAGCGCCAGGACCATCGCTGCGGCCAGGCAGAGGATCAGGATGCGCTTTTTCATATTTTACTCCTTCCTTTTGCTGTTCTTGCCGTCTTGGTGATTTCCTCCAAAGCATAACATTTCTGAAATATTTTTTCAACTATTATGACCAAAATTTTTCATGTGTTCTTCAATAATGTTTCATAATGCCGCAGTGCGGCGTCTTCCTCTCCCCCGCCGCACGAAGAAATTCCATAAAAGAAAAGCCCTGACAAAAGTCAGAGCTTTCCCTTGTGACAGAGCTTCAAAATGATATGCGCCTGGCCCCTGCAAGCCGGGATGTGTTCAGCCGTCCTTTCTGGCGGCAATCAGGTATCGGTGCGTCGTTCCGACGATTTTGCCATCTCGTTCGACGGCTTTCTGCAATTGCAGAAGCCGTTCAAAGCAGCGGTCGACAGAGAAGCCGGGAAACTCCCATTCGATGATCCTGGCAAACCATACGAAGGCGCCGACGTCGCAGAAAGCAATCGGGCCGAATGCTTCATCTGCCTGCAGGATCTCGAACCCGATGTCCGTAAATCTCGTTCTCTGTTCCTGCAGATTCTCATGGGGAAAGGGTTTTTCTGTCCCGGGGAGGACCATTTCGACCAATTCTCTGTCATTCTCGGATCCCACCTGCTGGGTGATGAACAGCCCGCCCGGTTTCAGCAGCCGCCGGATCTCCGGCGGATCAAAGTCCCCGTGCCGATTGATGATGATATCAAAGGATCCATCGTCAAAGGGGATCGACGAAGCGTCCCTGCATTCGCGCAGGTCGATCCCCAGGGGCAGCAGCCGCTCCCTGCAGAGGGCGACGTTCGGCGGATAGCCTTCTGTCGCGGAGGTGTTTTCATAAGGATGCCGAAGGGAGAGAAGAAACTCTCCGCCGCCGGTATCATAATCAAGAAGCTTCATTTCGTCTTTCAGAACACTGCGGATGATCGCCTCATAATTCCACGGAAGACGGTCTTCTTCCTCATAGCGTCCCTGGATATGGGAAAAATCCCACCCCCGGATAAAAGCACAGTCCTCTTCCCTTTTCCAGATGGTTTTCAGTTCTTCATTCGTCATTTCAGCCGCTCCATGATTTTGATTTGTTGAGCTGATTCTATCATGGCCGAGCGTATCGGGCAACGAAAAACCTCTCTTGCCTTGGCAGACAAGAGAGGATCATCGGCTCCATCACGCTGGACTGTCGGCAGGGACAGCCTGACCCAATGAGCGAGGCTTTTCTTCAAATGGCTGGCGTATTCAGTCAGTTGGAACTTGCTATGATACGGGCGAGGGTGCGTTCAGGGATGGAAAACGCCAGAGCAAAGGGGCGGCGCATCGGCAGACCGCAGTTAGCGAAGGAGGATATCCCCGCCCTGTTCCTGCGCCATTATCCAGCGTATAAGGCAGGGAATTTGAATGTCAGCGAATTAGCGAGGGTTTGCGATTTGAGCCGCACGACGGCGTATAAGTATATTGGGCTTCTGGAAAGGTAATAGGGCACTCATTCTTCCAATTCATAGTATTTCATAGTCATACTTGGAATAGTTACCTGTTGACCCAGCAAAGCCTTATATGTATATAATCCCGTACATACTCCGAACACTGTAATAGTATCGTCTTCCAGAATTCGGATTTCATTAGGTGATGGTTTATACTCTACAAACCAAGTATCATTAGACCAAATATCATCACTATCTTGATTAATTCGCAAATATACAGTATTACCTTCTATCACTTGTATGACTTTTCCTCTAAAAGTTACATACATATTTTTATAATCATTCGGTTTTCGAGCAACACTTTTATAATCGACTGGCTGACAACGATTAATATACTCTTCTTTCGAAATAGCAGTATTTGTGCTTTGTTGATAGTTAGTCGTTGAATTTTTAGCATAGGCGTCAAGTCTGAGTTTGAGTTCTTCCATTCTCGTGCTTATAGAATTTGAAATACTATCTGCCGTATCTGGAAAAAAAGTCCTCAAAACGAACGCAGTACCTATAATAAGCATAATCAGCAAAAGGCTAAGAATGAACTTAGAAACACGATAAGCCTTTTTAAACTGTTTGTGATTTTTATACTGTGGTATAAGTTTTCCTTTACCACATTTAGGGCATTCATCAAAGTAAGCCTTAAAACGATGATTACAAAAATCACATTTATACCGAACACCCTTTATGAACTTGGGTTTATTGTTTACCGGCAAAACTTTACTTATATCGCAACCTTCGCAAACACCGTCTCTATTCTGTATATGACCGCAATGAGGGCATTTGAATTTACCCATATTCAACCCTCCCTCCAATATTGTTTGATTTTACCACAGCAACACAATAAACACAATCTTCAATTCCCTGAATTATCTGTGTTTTCCTACCCTCCCTATGCTACTATGGACGCATCCCAACAGCGGAGGGACGGAGATGAACCGAAACAACGGAAGAAAGATAGCCATCAGGTTGTTCGCCCTGCGAGACTATCTCTATGCCAATGCCGACACAGAGCACGCGGTCACGACAGAGGGAATAATGGAATACTACCGAAGCAAGGAATTTGAAAATGCCAGCATCAAAACTGTGTAGAAAGATGCCTCCGCTTCCCTGAACAGTGTGCGTTTAACTTCGCTGGCGTTCAAAATCGTTGTCCTGCGCATAGATTTCCCTCATCATCCAGCAAAAAATCTAGCGTCAAAACAGGCAGAAAAATCTGGCGACCACATTTCAAATCTCGAACTTCTGGATAAAGAAAATCCCCGAAATCCGAAGATTTCGGGGATTTTGGTGCGCGAGGCGGGACTTGACCTGCCCTGCGGGGCAGGCCGGGGCGCGGCTCTGACGTGCCCCCGGCACGTCATTCACTCCCGCGCCCGTTCAAGTCCCGCACATCCAATCCTGCAAAGAAGAAGGACACCCGACGGGTGTCCTTCTTCTTTGGTGCGCGAGGCGGGACTTGAACCCGCACGTGCGTAGTGCACACTAGAACCTGAACTACGCTCGCCTCGTGCGCTGTCGCGCACGCAGGGTGAAGCCTTGATTCTACTCGCTTTCCTCCACGAAAGCCTT
>JAFZVM010000066.1 GCA_017617795.1 Oscillospiraceae bacterium | reverse complement strand
CGGAAACCCGGTAAACTGATGCTCCGGAATGCGGCGCGGAAGCCGTCCGGAGGGGAGGACTCACGGAATGTGGTGGAAGAAGAACAAATGGAAGGTCGTCGTGCCGGTGCTGGTGATCGCGGTCTTGGCCGCCGCATTCTGGATCGGCGGCGGGTCCCCCGCGGACAAGGGCTGGAACGCGGGGGGAAAGGTCTCCCCTGCCCCTGAGTCCGCAGCTCCGCAGACCGCTGCCCCCACCGCAGCGGCTTCGGCGGAGCCCACGGAAGCCCCGGCTCCGGAAGAGACCCCGAAGGAAAACACGGTCACCATGTCCATCTCCTGCGCCGCCCTGCTGGATCATATGGACTGGCTGGATCCGGATAAGACGGAGCTGGTCCCGGAGGACGGCTGGATCCTGAAGCCTGTCACCGTTCCCCTGGAGGAGGGGGAGAGCGTTTTCGATCTGCTCCTGCGGGTGGCGAAGGCGAACAAGATCCACATGGAATACTCCGAGTCTCCCATGTACGGCTCCGCCTACATAGAGGGGATCTACAACCTCTATGAACTGGACGCCGGCGCGGGCTCCGGCTGGATGTACAGCGTCAACGGCTGGTATCCCAACTACGGCTGCAGCGGCTATAAGCTGGAGCCGGGGGACGTGGTGGAATGGCGCTATACATGTGAGACCGGGGAGGATATAGGCGGCGGTTATGATCCCCAAGAGGAAGGGTGATCCTCAGTGTGGAAATGCTGAACAAAGAAGCGGCCGGAAGGAGACACTTCGCAGGGAAGCGCCTCCTTCCGTTTTTTCCGCTCCACCGACAGGCGAGTGAACTCGCATCCTGCGTTATTGTATTCCGGGAAACGATCCGGTATCATTGGGTCGAAATCAAAAGGCAGAACCCCTCAAGGAGGTAACCGAAATGGAACTGGGAAAGAAAATCAAGCAGCTTCGCTTCAAGGCGGGATTGACGCAGGAGCAGCTGGCTTCAAAACTGGGGATCGGGGCGCAGTCGGTATCCAAGTGGGAAAACGCCGTGGCCATGCCCGACATCACCGCGCTTCCCCTTCTGGCCGAGATCTTCGGCGTCTCGATCGACGACCTGTTCGACCTGACGACGGAGCAGCGTCTGAACCGCATCGAAAACCGGATGGACGCGGAGGAGGAGCTTCCCGCGGATATCTTCCGGGAGTTCGAGAGCTTCCTGCAGGCCGAGCTGAAGGACGAAACGCACCAAAAGCGGGCGACCTCGCTGATCGCCTATCTCTACTGGCACCGCATGAACGCAGAGGCGAAAAAGGCAAGCCGCTATGCGAAGGAGGCCATTCGCCGCGCTCCGGGCGAGAAGGACTGCCAGTGGATCCTGGGCAAGACGGACAACCACGCCGTCTGGGATTGGAATATTGCCAATCACTCCCGCGCCATCCGCTTCTGGCGTGAGGTGGTTGAGAAGGACCCCGACATTGCACTGCCCTATATGTACCTGCTGGATAATCTGATCGCCGACCACCGGGCCGACGAGGCGGAGCGCTGGCTGGACCGCTACTGCGCCCTGGAAAAAGCGAATCCCGTCATGAAGCGGGTCTACCGGGCGTACATCGCCCTTTCCCGCTTTGACGAGCCCGCCGGAGACCGGATCATGGAGGACCTGCTGGCTGAGCAGCCGGAGGATGACGCCGTTCTCTTCGAGACGGCCCAATACTATGCCGCCAAGGCCGACTATGAGACGGCCATCGCGTGCTATGAACGGGCCTTCGCCGCAGACCCCAGACGTCCCAGATTCACGGACGCGCTCATGGGGATCGCGGATATCTATGAGATCATGGGCGACTATGGCAACGCCGCGAAGACCTATGACAGGATCCTTGACCTGCTGGAAAACGAGTGGGGTCTCAGCGAAGAAACGGACACGTCCGTGACCGCGGCGAAGGAAGAAAAGGCCCGCCTCCTTGCCATGGCTTAAAGTTCTGCCCTGCAGCGCAGGTCCGCAGGGGGAAGAGAGCATTGGTTCCCGGCACAGAATCCGAAACAGAGAGAAAACCGGCGTGACCCGTTATGACGGTCACGCCGGTTCCATATTGTTTTCAGACGGGAATCACTGTCTTACGCCCCAGTGGAGGGCCCCCGGCTGCTTGATCCCATCATCCCTTCTCGTCGGTATCTTCTGTCAAAGAACCTCCGAACAGTGCGATTCCCACCTTTCTCCCATCCGCCTCCGAGCAGCCATACAGCCCTTCGGAAATTTCAGTATACCGCAGATATATCGTGACCGGCGGCACATACTCAGGCTCATCCAGCCAGGAGGTCAGGTATTCCGCAGCGTCTTTGAAAACCCGGTTATAGATTTCCGATTCCGACATGTTCGACAAATTCGGGTCTTCCATGATCTTGCCCGTCGCGGCATCGATCGCTTCTTCCATGGCGCCGGAGATATCCACTCCCCGGATCGTTACCGGTACGTCGTATCCGTTCTCCGCATCTACGGGCGTTCCCACTTCATATTGAGCCTTTTTCATCCCTTTGATCACCGCGGAAGCAAACATTTCTTTCACTTCATCCGTCAGCCACTCCACCTCATCCAGCTCTTCGTAAATGCCTTGCCGGACGTAGCTTTCCGCATTCCAGTTATCGTCTATATCCACGATATTGACCGATTTATCGTAGGTCCCGGTGGTTATGAGATCGAGCATGGCCTTTACATAATTCTGTGCGTCCGATTTGGTGGCGGCAAAGTCTTTCCCGGGGCCGGGCTTCAGCACCCGCCAGAGATAGGTCACCACGTCGCAGCGGGGGCAGTTCTCCATCACCTTTTCCCTGTCTTTTCCCAGGGCGGTTTCCGACAGCAGGCTCTGACCCTCCGCCCAGTCCATGGGCTCGGCATACCATTCGCCGTAGGAAGAGGAGGTCTTTCCCGTCACCGACCGCCAGATAAAGGTCAGGATATGGGCATAAACGCAGGGCGTATCCGGAGAAAAGGCATTCTTCCCCGTGCCGTTGGTGATCCCCTGCTCCACAGCCCAGAGCACGGCGTCCCGGTAATAGGCCGTCTCCGGTACGTCGGCAAATGGATTTTCAGCCGTTTTCGGCTTTGGCTGTCCCTTGGCACGCCACAGGAACGTGACCACCTGCCCTCTGGTGCAGGCGCCCCAGGGAGAAAAGGCCGTTTCGCTGGTGCCCTTTGTCACGTCGTTCTCATAGGCCCAGACCACCGCTTCATAGAAATAATCGCTTGCCTTGACGTCCGTAAAGGGGTTCTCCCCGTCCGCTGCAAGCGCGCCGGGAAGCAGCCCGGCAGCCAGCACGAAGCAGAGCAGAAGGGCCAGGATCCTTTTAACTCGGTTTCTCATTTCCATACCTCCAAACAGTTTATTTTACATGCAGATTACCATATTGTTCTAAAAAGTACAATGGGAAATCCGATCTTCAGTTCGACCAAATACAGAAAGGCGGCCCCAACGGGCCGCCTCGGCGCATTTTCCCGGTATTCTGTTCATTCCGGCTTATTTCCGGGGCAGGTATTCCCGGGGGTCCACGGAGACCCCGTCCACGGACATGGCGAAATGCAGATGGGTCACGTCCCCCTTCTCCGCCATGGCGGTGGTGCCGATGGCTCCCACCACGTCCCCCACGGTCACCTCATCCCCCACCTGCACCGCGGGCGAGGAGGCCAGGTTGGAATACACGCTCCGGAGACCGCCCCCATGGTACAGCACCACGGTGGTGCCCAGGCGCTCATCCAGGGTGACCTGCTCCACCACGCCGTCCGCCGCGGCGCACACCTTGGCGCCCAGGCCGCCGGAGATATCCAGCCCGTCATGGGTGCGCCAGTCCGCCATGGTGCGGTCGTATACCAGCCGGTCCCAGGAATGGCCCCGCTCCACTTCCCCGTTCAGAGGCCAGAGGAAAACGGAAGCCATCACCTCCGCCGCAGGCTGATCCGGCTCCTCCAGGGAGGGAAGCTCGGCGCCTTCTCCCGCGTCCTCCTCCCCGTCCTCGGCTGCGGGCGGCTCCGTCGCCGCCGGAGGCGGCGTTTCCTCCGTCCGCTCCGCAGGCGCCAGAGTGGGCATCGGCGGCATGGTGATCCGCAGAGACAGTTCGGGATCCACGGAAGCGGTCTGCACCGCCTTCCAGGTGCTGGAAAAGATGAGGGCCGTCAGGGCGATCACGCCGACGCAGAGGAAGAGCACCAGGTAAAAGCCCTGTCTGCCCAGGAAGGCCACGAGACGCTTCCACAGGGGCTCCGCCCCATCCTGCCTGTTTTTACGCAAATTCATTCACCCCCAAATGTACCCGGCCTTGCCGCCGGGGAAAAAAACTCCGCGGAGAGAGCCTCCGCGGAGTTCCTCTATGGGGGAGTATTGCCGTTTCCGGCAGAATTATACGTCTTACCGGGCCAGATCCGGAAGGTTGAAGAACGCCTTGCGGCCCGGATACACGGCCATATCGTACAGCCCTTCCTCGATGCGCAGGAGCTGGTTGTACTTCGCCACCCGGTCCGTGCGGCTGGGGGCGCCGGTCTTGATCTGTCCGGCGTTCAGGCCCACCACCAGGTCCGCGATGGTGGTATCCTCCGTCTCGCCGCTGCGGTGGCTCACCACGGTGGTGTAACCCGCCCGGTTGGCCAGCTGCATGGTATCCAGGGTCTCGGTCAGGGTGCCGATCTGGTTCACCTTGATGAGGACGCTGTTGCACACGCCCTTCTCGATTCCCATCTTCACCCGCTCCACGTTGGTGACGAACAGGTCGTCCCCCACCAGCTGGATCTTCTTGCCCAGGGCGTCCGTCAGGAGCTTCCAGCCCTCCCAGTCATCCTCCGCCATTCCGTCTTCGATGGAGATGATGGGATATTTCTCCGCGAAGGAGACGTACATGTCCACCATCTCCTCCCGGCTCATGGCGATGCCCCGCTTGGGCAGATGGTACAGGCCGTCTTCCTTGCTGAACCAGTCGGATACCGCTCCGTCCATGGCCAGCAGGAAATCCTCCCCGGGGGTGTAGCCCGCCCGGCTGATGGCCTCCACCAGGGCCGCCAGGGCCGCCTCGTCGCTCTTCAGATCCGGAGGCGCGTAGCCGCCCTCGTCCCCCACGCTGGAGGTGCCCAGCACCTTGGAGAGGACATGGAAGACCTCGCTGCACATCCGAAGCGCTTCCCGCCAGGTGGGAGCGCCCACGGGCATGATCATGAACTCCTGGATATCCACGGCGGAATTGGGGGCGTGGACGCCGCCGTTCAGCACGTTCATCATGGGCACCGGCAGGGTCTTGGCGTTCACCCCGCCGATATACTGATACAGGGGCAGACCCAGGGCCTCGCTGGCCGCCCGGGCGCAGGCCAGGGACACGCTCAGCAGGGCGTTGGCGCCCAGGCGGGATTTATTCGGAGTGCCGTCCAGCTCCCGCAGGAGATGGTCCACCAGGGGCTGCTCCAGGGCGTTCACCCCTGTGAGCAGATCCGCGATCTCGGTATTCACCGCCTCCACCGCGTTCAGGACGCCCTTGCCGAGATACCGGGACTTGTCCCCGTCCCTCAGCTCGCAGGCCTCGTATACGCCGGTGGACGCCCCGGAGGGCACGGCCGCCCGGCCAACGGTCCCGTCCGCCAGGATGACCTCCGCCTCCACGGTGGGGTTGCCCCGGCTGTCCAATATCTCCCGGCCGACGATCTCATTGATTTCCAGAAAAGCGCTCATGTGCTTGTATCCTCCTTCATTCTTCTGTTAAACGGTCCCCGGCGTTTCCAGCCGGTCCGCCGCCGCAATGATCCGTGAAAACTTCTCCGGGTCCAGGGAGGCTCCCCCCACCAGGCCCCCGTCCACGTCCGGCTGCCGCAGCAGCGCTTCCGCGTTATCCGCATTCATGGAGCCGCCGTAGAGCACGGGCACAGCCCGGGCCGCCCTGGCTCCGTACAGCTGCCGCAGGACCGACCGGATCAGGGCGCACATCTCCTGCGCCTGCTCCGGGGAGGCCGTACGGCCGGTGCCGATGGCCCAGATGGGCTCATATGCGATGATGGTGCGCCGAAGGAGTTCCTCCGGCAGGCCGCTCAGTGCGGCTTTCACCTGCATGGTCACCAGTTCTCCCTGGATCCCCAGTTCCCGCTGCTCCAGGGTCTCCCCTACGCAGAGGATGGGGGTCATGCCTTCCCCATGGACGGCGGTCAGCTTCCGATTTACGACAGAATCCGTCTCCCCGTGGTACTGCCGCCGCTCACTGTGGCCTACGATGACGTATTTCACCCCTGCGTCCCGCAGCTGGGCGGCGGAGACCTCCCCGGTCCTGGCGCCCTTGGGCTCCTCGCTCACATCCTGGGCGCCCACGGCGATATGGGAGCCCCGGAAGGCGCGCACCGCCGCGGGGATCAGCGGAAAGGGCACGCACACCAGCACCTCCCGCCGGGCCCGGCGCTCCGCCAGCTCCCGCAGCCGCTGGGCATAGGGCTTGACGTCCCCGCACAGCAGGTTCATCTTCCAGTTGCCCGCCAGGACGGCGCGGCGATACCGGGTATTCATGCCTCCTCCTTATCCGGCAGGCAGGCGATGCCCGGCAGCTCCTTCCCCTCCAGGAACTCCAGAGAGGCGCCGCCGCCGGTGGAGATATGGGTCATCCTGTCCGCCAGGCCCAGGCGCTGTACGGCGGCGACGCTGTCGCCCCCGCCCACGATGGTCACCCCGGGGCATTTCGCCATGGCCTTGGCAATGGCCTCCGTGCCGCCGGCGAAGCCCTCCGTCTCAAACACGCCCATGGGGCCGTTCCAGACGACGGTCCCCGCCTTCTCGATCTCGGCGGCAAAGAGCTCCCGGGTCTTTTCTCCGATATCCGCGCTCTCCCGATCCTCCGGCACGGCGTTGGCGGGGCAGACGATATACTCCGCATTGGGAGCGATCTCCTTCACCGCCATGGTGTCTACGTTCAGCAGGAGCTTGACGCCCTTGGCCTCCGCCTTGGCGATCATCTCCTTCACATAGGGGAGCTTTTCCCGGTCCAGCATGCACTTGCCGATCTCGCCGCCCAGAGCCTTATGGAAGGTATAGGCCATGCCGCCGCCGATGAGGAGGGTATCCGCCTTATCCAGCAGGTGGTCGATCACTCCCAGCTTGTCCGCCACCTTGCCGCCGCCCAGCACGGCCACCAGGGGCCGCTTCGGCTGGTCGATGGCCTCCCCCAGGGCCTTCAGCTCCGCGTCGATGAGGAAACCGCAGCAGGAGGGCAGGTACGCCGCCACCCCGGCGGTGGAGGCATGGGCCCGGTGGACGGTGCCGAAGGCGTCGGAGACGAAAACCTCAGCCAGATCCGCCAGGGCCTTGGCAAAGGCAGGATCGTTCTTCTCCTCCTCCGGATGAAAGCGGAGGTTTTCCAGCAGCAGGCACTCCCCGGGCTTCAGGGCCTCCGCCATGGCCTGCACCTGAGGACCGACGCAGTCCGGCGCCAGGGGGACAGGCTGCTTCAGCAGTTCGGAGAGCCGCTCCGCCACAGGGGCGAGGGTCAGTTCCGGCTTCACCTGGCCCTTGGGCCGGCCCAGGTGGGAGCAGAGGATCAGGGAGGCTCCCCGGTCCAGGATATAGCCGATGGTGGGAAGGGCGGCCCGGATGCGGGTATCATCCTGAATGCGGCCCTCCTTCAGGGGCACGTTGAAATCGCAGCGCAGGAGAACTCTTTTCCCCTCCAGATCCGTATCCCTTACGGAACGCTTGGCGTACTGCATGGCAGAAACTCCTCTCGATTTTATCTTGGTGCGCTCAGCCCCGGAGACCGGCGAAATCCCGCTGGCGCAGGGCTTCGTAGCACAGGATCGCAACGCTGTTGCCCAGATTCAGGCTCCGGGCCTCGTCCACCATGGGGATGCGCAGGCACCGGTCCGGATACCGCTCCCGGAGCCATTCCGGGAGCCCCGCCGTTTCCTTCCCGAAAAGGAGCCAGCACTCCTCCTCGAAGCGGGCGTCCGTATACCGCCGGGATCCCTTGGTGGTGGCGAGCCACAGGGGCTTGTCCCCATGCTCCTCCAGAAAGACCTGGATGGAATCGTACACCCGCAGGTCCAGGAGATACCAGTAATCCAGCCCGGCCCGCTTCACCGCCCTGTCCGAAATATCGAAGCCCAGGGGGCGGACCAGGTGCAGTCTGGCCCCGGTGACGGCGCAGGTGCGGGCAATATTGCCGGTGTTCTGGGGGATCTCCGGCTCTACCAGTACGATGTTGATCAAGGGTGAACTCCTCCGGTCTCTCTGGGAGAATTCTATCCTGTACATTGTACGACCGCATATGGAATTATTCAAGGCATTTTCGTCGATCTTTCCCCGTTATTTTGTCTGTTCTGGAACTTTCCGCCCCTTCTTTTCCGGATCGCCGCAGAAAAAGCTCCCCGGGGGCTTGACAACTTCGCCCGGCGATACTATAATTGCGGAGCGACTTCGGGGCGGCGCCCCGGAGTACAAATGCGCCTGTAGCTCAGTTGGATAGAGCGTCTGCCTCCGGAGCAGAAGGTCGTGCGTTCGAGTCGCGTCAGGCGTGCCAGCAACCCCCCGCTGTTTCGGCAGCGGGGGGTTGTGCGTGCCGGCTTTGCCGGCACGCTTCGAATCGGACCCGCCTTCCTTCGGGAGGATGTCTTTTCCTGCCTGATACAGGGAAACCCATTGATTTTTCCGGAATTATCCTGTATAATTATGATACAAAACGATAGACAGGAGCGTAAACCAATGAACAACATCGAGGCAAACGACTGATAACGGAATACCGGCGCAGAGCATAAGGAGGGGTATCCCCTCAGGATTGCCGCGCCATTTTGTGTAACTTTCGGATGGTGGGGACCGCAGGATGCAGCCACAGACGGGAGCTGCTTCGCTGCGGATTTTTTGCGCCCGTTTTCCGCAGCCGGAATTACTCAGGAAGACTTCACGACAAATCACAGGATCAAGGAGAATAACGACTGATGATAATCAAACTGATACCGGTAGACGAGCATAATCGGGACGCCGTCCTGGCGCTCTCCGTGCGGGAGGACCAGCCCTTCGTCGCAACCAACGCAGTCTCCCTTCGGCAGGCGGAGGAGACCAACGCCGAGTACCCCGGCGTGGCCCGGCCTTTCGGCATTTACGCCGATGAAAAGCTGGTGGGCTTCTGCATGTTCGCCTTCAATCCGGAGTGCGAAGACGAGGACGACCGCTACTGGCTCTGGCGCTTTATGATCGACAAGAGCGAGCAGGGCAAGGGATACGGTCAGGCCGCCCTGCAGGAGATCATCCGGTACTTCAAAGCCAACGGCGCCGACCGGCTCTTCCTTTCCACCGAGCCGGAGAACGAGCTGGGCCTGCACGTTTATCAAAAAGCCGGCTTCCGGAAGACCGGCATCATCGACGACGATGAGGCGGTGCTGATGCGGATGCTGAAGGGCCCGAACAAGATGGTCAAAAACATCTACGGCGTGGACGTGGATCAGGCCCTGGGGATCAAGGGGAAGAAGGGCTACGGCGTCAGCATTGCCGTCCATGACGGAGACGGGGATCTTCTCACCTACTGCTCCGGCAGCGGACGCTTCGGACAGGACTTCCCGGTGAACCCCGACATGCTGTTCCAGGCGGCCTCCGTCTCGAAGCCTATGTTTGCCCTGACGCTGCTGCGGTACGCGGACAAGGGGCTCATCGACCCGGACGCGGACATTTCCGGCGTCGTGCCGGAATTCGTCAAAAAGGGCCCCGTGACCTTCGCCGCCCTGCTCAGCCATACGGCGGGCTACAACGTTCACGGCTTCCCCGGCTACCGGGCAGACCACGAGCCGCTGACCCTGGAGGACGTGCTGAACGGAAAGGGCAACACGCCGAAGCTCCGCAGGATCAAGCCCTACGGAAAGCAGTATATGTACTCCGGCGGCGGCATTACCCTGGCGCAGCTCGCCTTCGAGCGCATCACCGGCACGTCCCTGCGGGAAGCCTTCCAAAAGGAGGTCGCCGAGCCCCTCGGCCTGAAGCGCACCGGTTATTTCCAGCCTCTGGATGAAGAGCTCGCCGCCAACGCCGCCTTCGGCGGCAGACTGGCGCTGAAGGAGGATCCCGGCCACGGCTGGCACTACTATCCCGAACAGGCGGCGGCGGGCCTGTGGACCACCCCCACGGAGCTGGTGAAGGTGGGCATCGCCCTTTCCCGCAGCTACCGCAAGGGCGGCTTCCTGAAAAAAAAGACGGCCCGGCGCATGCTGACGCCGGTGATGGACAATTACGGGCTGTGCGTCAACAATTACCGGGGCGACATCGGCAGCCACGGCGGCTGGAACGAGGGCTTCCTGACGGAGTGGTGGTTCTCCCTGCGGGAGGACCTGTGCGTAGCCAGCATGACCAACAGGGCCACGGTCGCCATCGACGAGAAACAGTGGAAGACCTCCCTGGAGCTTTTCCAGAACGTGGAGGAGGATGCGGCCGACATGCCGGGCCTGAAGACCCTGCGCTCCTGCTGCGGCAGATACGAGCAGCTCGTTGAGGATTTCCGCCTGGAGGAGGTCTGGCTGGAAGACGGGACGCTGTACGCGAGGATCAACGGCGAGGACGGTCCCTTTGACAGCCGGCTCTATCCCATCGGGAAGAGGACCTTCGGCCGGAAGGGCGGCTTTGCCAAGATCGAATTCGGCGACGGCTGCCTGACCATCAACGGAACGACCTGCAGAAAACTGGAAAACCGATAAAAACGGCACGCCGGGAGAGACGGGCCGGAAGCGCGGATCCGGCTATGAGACACCAATCAATCTGAATGAAGGAGAATCAATATGAAATTTACGGAAATGCCTTATCAGAGGCCCGACACCGATGCGGTCATCCGGGAGATCCAGGACCTGACCGCACGGCTCAAAAACGCCCAGAGCTACGAGGAGGCCAAGTCGGTCTTCCTGGAGTACGAGGAGAAGAGCAAGGCCGTGGATACCACCATCACCCTGTCCTACATCCGCCATTCCATCGATACCCGGGATGAGTTCTACAAGGAAGAGAACGATTTCTGGGACGAGGTCACCCCGGAGATGGAGGAATATGAGCAGGAGTGGATCAAAACGCTGGTGGACTCCCCCTTCCGGAAGGATTTCGAGGAGGAATACGGCGATCTGCTGTTCGTCAACGCCGAGATCGCCCGGAAGACCTTCTCCCCTGAGATCGTGGAGGATCTGCAGAAGGAAAACGAGCTGGTGAGCAAATACGATGAGCTGATCGCCTCGGCTCAGGTCCCCTTTGAGGGGGGCGTCTATACCCTGTCCCAGCTGGAGCCCTTCCAGGTCGACCCGGACGACGACCGCCGCCTGGCCGCATGGAAGGCCGAGGGGCAGTGGTACAAGGAGCATCAGCCTGAGCTGGACCGGATCTATGACGAGCTGGTGAAGCTCCGTGACGCCATGGGCAGAAAGCTGGGTTACGACGGCTACACGCAGCTGGGCTACTACCGCATGGAGCGCAACTGCTACGACAAGGAGGACGTGGAAAAGTTCCGCGCCGCCGTGCAGAAATATCTGGTGCCCGTGGCGGACTCCATCATGCGGGAGCAGGCGAAGCGGATCGGCAAGTCCTATCCTCTGTCCTACGCGGACGCCGCCCTGAGCTTCCGCAGCGGCAACCCCCGGCCTGCGGGCACGGCGGAGGATATCCTGGCCCAGGGGCAGAAGTTCTACGATGCCCTCTCCCCCGAGACCGGCGAGTTCTTCCGCACCATGCGGGAGGATGGGCTGATGGACGTGCTCTCCACCGAAGGCAAGCAGGCGGGCGGCTACTGCACCAACATCGAGCTGTATGAGCGTCCCTTCATCTTCGCCAACTTCAACGGCACTCAGGGGGACGTGGAGGTGGTCACCCACGAGGCGGGCCACGCCTTTGCCTACTGGATGAACCGCAAGCGTATCCCCACGGAGTACGCCGATCCCAGCGCGGAGGCCTGCGAGGTTCACTCCATGAGCATGGAGTTCTTCGGCTGGCGGAATGCGGAGGGCTTCTTCGGCCCCGACGCCCGGAAGTTCATGTACAGCCACCTGGCCGACGCCATCACCTTCATCCCCTACGGCACCATGGTGGACCATTTCCAGCATATCGTCTACGAGCATCCGGAGCTGACCCCCAAGGAGCGCCACGCAGAGTGGAAGCGGCTCATGGGCATCTACCAGCCCTGGCTGAAGCTGGACGGGGACATCCCCTTCTACGGGGACGGCGAACGCTGGCAGAGCCAGCTGCACATCTACGATTACCCCTTCTACTACATCGACTACTGCCTGGCCCAGACCGTGGCCCTGGAGTTCTGGGCCATGATCCGGAAGGACGAAAAGGAAGCCTGGAAGCGCTATATGGCCTACACCGAACAGGGCGGCAGCCGCACCTTCGTGGATCTGCTGCTGAACGCCGGTCTGACCACCCCCTTCGACGAAGCCTGCCTCCGGGAGGTCTGCGAGACCGCGACCAAGTGGCTGGCGGAATTCGACCTGACGGGGATCGAATGATCTGCGCCTGCAATGATCCCCGCACCGGAACCGGGGCGTGCCGTGCACGCCCCGGCCGTTTTTTCCTCTCCGGTTCTCCCTCCCCGGCGGGGCGAAAAGGACGGTGTTGAAATTCGGCGGTCAAGTCTTTATAATGGATAAATCAAGCAGATTCAGGTACAAAAGGCTGGTGTACGACCATGATCCAAAGCACGAATTTTCCCCTTTCCTCCTACTGCATCAAGCCCTTCGGCAGCTGGGACAAACTGGCGGAGGAGATCAAGGCCCTGGGGCTGGACGGGATCGAGGGCATCGCGGACCCGGACGATCTGGACGATACCCTTTCCCCTTCCCTGGTCTCCGGCTGGCACATGACCTTTTATCCGGACTGGCTGGATTTCTGGCGGCACGATGAAAAGGCCCTGCTGCGGAAATTCCGCTCCTGGGAGGAGATCGGGCAGGTGTACCGGGGAACGCAGCCGGAGGATCTCATGCGGCAGTTCCGGGATGATCTGGCCCTGGCCCTGCGCTACAGGCCCCCCTATATGGTCTTCCACGTCTCGGACGTATCCCTGGAGGAAGGGTACACCTATAAATGGTTCCATACGGACAAGGAGGTCCTGGACGGGGCCATCGATTTCATCAACATCCTCCTGGACGGGGCGGAGCCCACCTTCGACTTCCTGGTGGAGAACCAGTGGTGGCCCGGCTTCACCTTCACGGAGCCGGAAAAGACGGAGTATCTCCTCTCCGGGATCAAGTATCCCCGTGTGGGGATCATGCTGGACACGGGGCACCTGATGAACGCCAACTGGTCCATCCGCAGCCAGGGGGACGGGATCCGGTATATCCTCTCCATGATCGAAAAGCACGGAGAACTGGCCAAGCGGATCTACGGCGTCCATTTCCACCAGTCTGTCAGCGGAGCCTACTGCCGGCAAGCGGTGGGCGCGGTACCCGCGGACTTTCCCAGGGAGTACTTCCCCGCCTTCGGCTACTCCTACTCCCATATCCAGAGCATCGACCGGCACCGCCCCTGGACGGATCCCGAATGCGTGCGGATCATCGACCGGGCTGAGCCCAAATACCTCACCCATGAGATCAGCACCAGCCTGAAGCGGCCCCAGCTGAAGGCCGTGGGAGATCAGCTCCGGGTGATCGCCAAAGGATACGGAAAATAATGCGGAATCGGGACGCCTTCTCCGGCTACCATCCCCTGGTGAATTTTCTCTATTTCGCCCTGGTGCTGGTATTCGGCATGTGCTTCATGCATCCGGTCTGCCTGGTGATCTCTCTGGGCAGCGCCACCGCATACAACCTCTATCTCAAGGGGAGAAAAGGACTGCGCTTTTCTCTCCGCTTTTTGCTGCCCATGATGATCCTGGCGGCCATCCTGAATCCCGCCTTCAACCACGAGGGGGTCACCATCCTGGCCTATACCCCCAACGATAACCCCATCACCCTGGAAAGCCTGGTGTACGGCCTCGCCTCCGCCTTCATGCTCATCGGCATCATCCAGTGGTTCTCCTGCTACAACGAGGTCATGACCTCGGATAAGTTCGTATACCTCTTCGGACGGATCATCCCCGCCCTGAGCCTGGTGCTGAGCATGACCCTCCGCTTCGTGCCCCGGTTCACCGCCCAGATGAAGACCATCCGCACCGCCCAGCAGTGCATCGGGCGGGACGTGTCCGACGGCGGCGTATTCCAGCGGATACGGCACGGGATCACCATCTTCTCCATCCTGGTGACCTGGAGCCTGGAGAACGCCATCGAAACGGCGGACAGCATGAAAAGCCGGGGCTACGGTCTGCCGGGGCGGAGCGCCTTTTCCATCTACCGCTTCGACAGCCGGGACGCCGGCGCCCTGCTCTGGATCGGCTTCTGCTGCTGGTATATCCTCTTCGGATGGATCAGCGGCGCTCTGGCCTTCCGGTACTATCCCTCCATCAAGGGGGCGGGCTTCGGCCCCTTCCCTCTGAGCTTTTTCCTGGTCTACCTGGCCCTTTGCCTGACCCCGCTGATCCTGAACGGAAGGGAGGATGTGAAATGGAAACATTTGAAATCAAGGACCTGAGCTTCGCCTACCCGGAGCAGTGGCAGGATACCCTTTCCCATCTCACCTTCTCCATCCCCCGGGGGCAGTTCGTCACCCTCTGCGGCCCCTCCGGCTGCGGAAAGAGCACCCTGCTGCGGCAGTTCAAGTCCGTTCTGGCCCCTGCCGGGGACCTGCGGGGAGAGATCCTGTTTGAAGGCCGCCCCCTGGGGGAGCTGGACCACCGGGCCCAGAGCGAGCGCATCGGCTTCGTGCAGCAGAGCCCGGAAAACCAGATCGTGACGGACAAGGTCTGGCATGAGCTGGCCTTCGGTCTGGAGAGTCTGGGGTACGACACCCCCACCATCCGCAGCCGGGTGGCGGAGATGGCCTCCTTCTTCGGCATACAGACCTGGTTTTATCAGAACGTCGCGGAGCTCTCCGGCGGCCAGAAGCAGCTGCTGAACCTGGCCTCCATCATGGCCATGCAGCCTTCCGTCCTGATCCTGGACGAGCCCACCAGTCAGCTGGACCCCATCGCCGCCTCGGATTTCCTGGCCACCATCGGCAAGGTGAACCGGGAGCTGGGCACCACCATCCTCCTGACGGAGCATCGGCTGGAGGAGGCCTTCCCGCTCTCCGACCGAGTGCTGGTGATGGACAAAGGCCGGATCATTGCGGACGGCGCCCCGAAAGAGGTGGGGGAGACCCTCCGGGGCGCCGGACACGGCATGTTCCTGGCCATGCCCACCGCCATGCGGGTGTGGGCCAGCGCAGAGGATACCGCCCCCTGCCCCATCACCGTGCGGGACGGGCGGGACTGGCTGGCGGACTACGCAGAGCGCCGTCCCCTGGGGGAGCTTCCGGCGGAACAGATCCCCCTTCCCGGGGAGGAGACCGCCATCGCCCTGGAGGACGTTTGGTTCAAATACGACAAGGACCTTCCCGACGTGGTGAAGGGCGTGAGCCTGGAGGTAAAAAAGGGAGAGTTTCTGGCCCTGCTGGGGGGCAACGGCACCGGCAAGACCACCACCCTTTCCCTGGTGGGCGGTCTGCAGAAGCCCTATCGGGGAGAGATCCGGCTCACCGGCCGGGTGGGCACCCTGCCCCAGAATCCCCAGACCCTGTTTGTGAAGAAAACCGTGCGGGAGGACCTGTTCGAGCTCTTCCGGGGCACGGGGACGGATAAAGCCCTGCAGGAGGCCCGGGTGGCCCGGGCGGTGCAGCTCTGCCGCCTGGAGGAACTCCTGGACCGGCACCCCTACGACCTCTCCGGAGGCGAACAGCAGCGGGCAGCCCTGGCCAAGGTGCTGCTCCTGGAACCGGACATCCTTCTGCTGGACGAGCCCACCAAGGGGCTGGACGCGGAGTTCAAGCAGGTCTTCGCCGTGATCCTCAAAGCCCTGCAGCGCCGGGGCGTCACCGTTTTCATGGTGAGCCACGACGTGGAATTCTGCGCCGCCTATGCGGACCGCTGCGCCCTGTTCTTTGACGGGAACATCGTTTCCGAGGGCAGACCGCGGCAGTTCTTCTCCGGCAACAGCTTCTACACCACCTCAGCCAACCGCATGGCCCGAAGCTTTCTGCCGGAGGCGGTGACCCCCGCCGACGTGATGGCCGCCTGCGGCGGGAAGCTGCCGCCGGAGCCGGAGCTGCCGGAGGAGGCGCCTCCCCTGCCGGAACCTGCCGAAGACAGCGCGGACGCCAGGCCGAAAAAACTGCCTCTGTGGCGCATCCTTCTGGGCTGCCTCAGCGGCCTGGGGGCGCTCATCCTCTTTATCTACACGATTTCCCAGCAGGACCTCTCGGCTCTGATCCGGGAGGACGGGCTCACCTCCGCCGCCTACGAGAACATCCCCCTGTACCTGCTGCTGATCCTCTGCCTGCTCATCTGCGCCTTTTCCTTCAGCCGGAGGGCGAACCGCCCGGTGCGGGTGCAGACGCCGAAGGAGAGGCGGAAGCTCTCCCGTCGGACCATTGCCGCCGCGGTCTGCATCCTGCTCCTGATCCCCCTGACCATCTTCGTGGGGGTCTACTATCTGGGCGGACGGAAATACTACTTCATCGCCCTGCTGGTCATGCTGGAGACCATGCTCCCCTTCTTCCTGGTGTTCGAGGGGCGGAAGCCCCAGGCCCGGGAGCTGGTGATCATCGCCGTACTCTGCGCCATCGGCGTGGTGGGCCGGGCCGCCTTCTTCATGCTGCCCATGTTCACGCCGGTGCTGGCCCTGGTGATCATCGCCGGAGTGGCCTTCGGGGGCGAGACGGGTTTCCTGGTGGGCTCCATGACCATGGTGGCCTCCAACGTGCTTTTCGGCCAGGGCACCTGGACCCCCTTCCAGATGTTCTCTGCCGGGATCATCGGCTTCCTGGCCGGGGTGCTGTTCCGGAAAGGCCTCCTGCGCCGGAGCCGGGTCTCCCTGTGCATCTTCGGCGCCATCACCGCGCTGGTGATCTACGGCGGCATCATGAATCCCTACGCCGCCCTGAGCTATGCCCGCACCCTGAACTGGAAGCTGCTCCTCACCTATTACGTCTCCGGCTTCCCCGTGGACCTGGTCCACGCCGCGTCCACGGTGTTCTTCCTCTGGCTGGCGGCGGAGCCCATGCTGGAGAAGCTGGACCGGATCAAGGTGAAGTACGGGCTCATGGAATAAAACCGGTATATGGAAAGATCCCGGCAGGCCGAAGGGCATGCCGGGATCTTTGTTTTCAGTTCTTCCTTCAGACCCTGCCGATCAGGTCCCGCAGGGACTTGCCGTAGAAGAAATCATGGGTGAGCTTGTCGTACTCCGCCCAGAGGGGCAAGGTGCGGCAGTCCGCCGCCCGGGGACAGGGCTCCGCATCGTCCGTGAGGCAGGATACGGAGGACAGGGGTCCCACCATCCGCTCCAGGATCTCGCCGACGGAGTATTCCTCCGGCCTGCGGCACAGGCGATATCCGCCCCCCTTGCCGCTGACTCCGGCGATCAGGCCGCCCTCCACCAGTTCCTTCACGATGATCTCCAGGTATTTTTTCGAGACCCCCTGTCGGGCAGCGATATCCTTCAGAGGCTGATATTCCTCTCCTTCGTGCTCCGCCAGGTCGATCATCACCCGCAGCGCATAGCGTCCCTTTGTGGAGATCATGGCCCATTCCCCCTTCGTTTCACCTATTGTACCGCAGGGTAAATCCAAAAATCAAGGGTTTGGAAGAAATTTTACCTATTGACATAGTAGGTAAATAGGTGTATAGTGCGGACAAGACCGCAAAGGAGGTCCGAGACATGATGATCTATGCCGACAACGCCGCGACCACCAAAATGAGCCGCGCAGCCATAGAAGCCATGACCGCCTGTCTGGAGGAGGAATACGGCAACCCCTCCAGCCTCTATGCCCTGGGCCAGCGGGCCAAGGAGCGCCTGGAGCAGGCCCGGGGAGAGATCGCCGCCGTGATCGGGGCGGACCCCGGGGAGATCACCATCACCTCCGGCGGCAGCGAGGCGGATAATCAGGCTCTCCGCACCGGCGCTGCCCTGGGAAAGCGGGCGGGAAAAACGCATATCATCTCCACTGCCTTTGAGCACCACGCCATCCTCCACACCCTGAAGCGGCTGGAGGAGGAGGGCTTCTCCGTCACCCTTCTCCCGGTCCATGAGGACGGCCTCGTCCGGGTGGAGGAGCTGGAGGCGGCCATCCGGGAGGATACCTGCCTGGTCTCCGTCATGTACGCCAACAATGAGATCGGCACCATCCAGCCCATCCGGGAGATCGGCGCCGTCTGCCGGAAGCACGGCGTCCTGTTCCATACGGACGCGGTCCAGGCGGTGGGCCATGTGCCCATCGACGTGAAGGAGCAGAACATCGATATGCTCTCCTCCTCTGCCCACAAGTTCCACGGGCCCAAGGGCATCGGCTTCCTCTATGCCCGGAAGGGCGTCCGGCTGGTGAACCTCATCGAGGGAGGCGCCCAGGAGGGAGGCAAGCGGGCCGGAACGGAAAATGTGGCAGCCGCCGTCAGCATGGCCGCCGCCACCTCCTCCGGACGGACCAGCCCGTCCTCATGGACGGGGAGCAGGGTCACCGAAAAGCCCTCCTCTTCCAGCTTTTTCAGGGTGTGGAGGATGGCGTGGTGCTCAAAGGCGGTGGAGATGAGGTGGGTCTTCCCTTTTTTCCTTCCCGCCAGGGCGGCGCTGCGGAGGGCCTGGTTGTCCGCCTCGCTGCCGCCGGAGGTGATGATGATCTCCCGGGGGTCGGCGTTGATGACGGAAGCGATCTCTCCCCTGGCCTTCTCCAGGGTCTCCTTGGCCTCCTGGCCCAGGGCATAGAGGCTGGAGGGATTCCCGTAGTGCTCCTCCAGGCAGGAGAGCATGGCCTGAATGGCCGCGGGGCTCATTTTCGTGGTGGCCGCATTGTCGGCATAGATCTTCATCGCACGGATTCTCCTCTTTCGTTCTGCCTCCGACTATACGCCTATTCGCCTACCGTGTCAATAGGTTTTTAGGAAATTTTACCCTTGCATTTCCATTTACCCGGTGGTATAGTAGGTAAAAAGGCGGTGATGAGATGATCTCCACAAAAGGGCGCTACGCCCTGCGGGTGATGCTGGACCTGGCAAGGAACGGCAGCGGCGGCTATGTCCCCCTGAAGGATATCGCGGCCAGGCAGGAGATCTCCAAGAAATACCTGGAGATCATCGTGCGGGACCTGGTCAGCGGCAATCTGGTGACCGGCGTCAGCGGCAAGGGGGGCGGCTACCGTCTCTGCCGCAGGCCGGAGGAATACACGATCGGGGAGATCATCGAGCG
>JAFZVM010000065.1 GCA_017617795.1 Oscillospiraceae bacterium | reverse complement strand
TTGGAGTCTTTCGAAAACCGTAATACGGTAGAAACCCGAACCAATCCACAGCATCCCTTGCAGTGTAGCATAGCCCTTGGAGAGGGGCTAGAAAAACTGCTACTTCATAATACAAGAAACCCGGAAAAGAAAAACCGCCAAAGGGGACCTATTCCGAGGCGGTCCCCTTTGGAAACCCTCCCCGACGGCCAAGGGAGAAACCGCGCGGCGGTTTCCCCCATTGGATCCTCCTTCCGGGGGTTACGGGAGTTTTACGGAGGACGGGGCAGCTTAGTCCGAATTCTCCAGCGTTCGGACGGTTGACCCATATATCGCGAATCTTGTTTCCGTTCAGACTCAGGCTCTCTCTTTGAGGGCTGCGAAGCAGAGGCGCGGAAGTGAATGACGTGCCGGTGGCACGTCAGAGCCGTGCCTGACCGAGCCGCAGCGAGAAACTGGCGCGGAGCGCCTGAGGGAGCGCTGTTCATAGAAGCTCTATTGGCAGAATTGCTATTCGTCACGCTCCCTCCGTCTTCGCCGCGCTGCGGCGAATCCACCTCCCTCGGGGAGGGCGGCTGAACACGAAGCGATCCACACCGCTGTTCCCCGGGAGTTCTCCTAGGAATAACGGTATCAGGCAACATATACGGGGGATCACAAGAAAAACGCAGAAAACGATTGACAGCACCGGAGGATTCCGATAAAATACTTTGGCTATGCAAATAGAGCATGGACAGGCCCTCGGCAGAGTTCACGCCCGCAGGCGTGAACAAAGCGAGGATCCGAACCCCCGTTACTCAAATCGAAGCGACCGCTTCGATTTGAAGAGGAGGAGCAATCGAGCACATGCGAGTTTTCCCGGCCCTTACGGTAACCGGGAAAACGAAGCCTGCGAGATCCGTACCCCAGCCCCCGTATACCAAACCGAAGCGGCTGCTTCGGTTTGGAGAGAAGGAGCGACCGAACGCATGCAAGCATTCGCGGCCCTTACGGTAACCGCGGATGCGCAGCCCGTGAGGTCAGCGACGACGAGACGACTGCGGCAGCGGCTGCTGCTGTCGAGTATAGAGCGGCGGGGATCCATCCGCCGCAGATGAAACCGACAGGAGGTGTAACCCAGCATGTCTACGTTCAGAACCTATCAGCCCAAGAAGCGTCAGCGGTCCAAGGTCCACGGCTTCCGGAAGAGAATGGCCACCCGCAACGGCCGCAAGGTCCTGGCCCGGCGCAGAGCGAAGGGCCGCAAGGAGCTCACCCTGTAAGCTCCGGGGCAGATCCGCATGAAGACCACCCAGTCCCTGAAAGGCAATTATGCGTTCCGCAGGCTGTATACGAAGGGCAAAAGCAGCGTTCAGCCTGCGGTAGTGCTGTATTGCCGGAAAAACGGCGCCCGGCAGAACCGCCTCGGCCTCACGGTGGGCACGAAGGTGGGGAAGGCCGTGGTGCGCAATCGTGTCCGGCGCCGCCTCCGGGAGATCTACCGTCTCCACGAGGGGGAGTTCCGGCAGGGCTGGGATCTGGTGGTCGTGGCACGGAGCTGCGCTGCGGAGGCGGCCTATGGGGAACTGGAAAGGCAGCTGCTGCGGGCTGCGGGCAGGCTCGGCCTGCTGGCGCCATGAAGCGGGCGCTTCTGGCGGCGATCCGCTTTTACCGCCGCAATATTTCCCCCCTGCGGAAGCCCTGCTGCCGTTATATCCCCACCTGCTCCGAGTATGCACTGGAGGCCGTGGAGAAGTACGGCCCCTGGAAAGGCTCCTGGCTGGCGCTGAAGCGGTTCCTGCGCTGCCATCCCTTCCACAAGGGCGGCTATGACCCCGTGCCCTGAACCCCACGCCGATGGACGCCGCCAGCCGCGCGGTCCGTCGGCAGAATTCTGTGTCCCCGAGGGGAAACCCTGAGGAAAGGAGTTCCTGAATGGATTTTATCGCCAAACCCTTTGGCAGGCTCTTGATGTTCCTCTATGAGCTCACCATGAACTACGGCGTGGCCATCCTTCTCTTCGCCCTTGTGGTGAAGGTGGTGCTGCTGTATTTCTCCGCCAAGAGCAAGAAGAGCATGATGCGGTCCGCCCGCTTCACCCCCTACCTCAAGGAGCTGGAGGCGAAGTACGAGGGCAACAAGCAGAAGTACCAGGAGGAAGTTTCCAAGCTGTATAAGGAGGAGCACATCAATCCCATGGGCGGCTGCCTGTGGTCTTTGATCCCCTTCCCCATCCTTCTGGCGCTGTACCGGGCCATCCGTTTCCCCATCACCATCATGATGGGGGTGCCTTCGGAGGCCTACGAGAAGATCAAAAACGTCCTGTACGCCATGGGCTTTGAGCTCAGCGGCGGCGCCCGCACCGCGGCCTATGCCCAGATCTTCGAGTCCCAGTTCATCACTGAGCATTTCGAGCGCTTCGCCCACCTGAGCGAGAAGCTGAAGCAGATCGACTACAGCTTCCTGGGCATGAACCTGGGCGAGACGCCCAACTTCCGCTTCTGGACCTTCGGCCAGGACGGAGCGGCCATCTGGCCCCAGCTGGGCCTCTTTCTGATCCCCGTGATCTCCGCCGCCCTCAGCTTCCTGCAGAGCAAGATCAGCCAGGATCAGACCCCCGCCGCCAACGAACAGGCGGGGAGCAGCACCAAGACCATGATGTACCTCATGCCCCTCATGAGCCTCTGGATCGGCTTCGTCATGCCCGGCGCCCTGGGTCTGTACTGGTGCGCGGGCGGCCTGCTGCAGATCATCCAGGACCTGGTCCTGGGGAAGATCTTCAACAAGCAGCTGGATGCGGAGGACGCGGAGCGCAATGCCCGGCTGAAGGCCCGGGCGGACGAGCTGGAGCGCAAGCGCGCCGAGACCGAGCGTCTCCGCGCCGAAGGCGCCACCACCGTGAACCCCAACACCAGCCGCCGGAAGGTGCAGAAGAGCGAGAAGCAGCGTTCCGAGCAGCGGGCTGCGGAATGGCAGGCCGCCAACAATCCCGGGAAGAAGAAAAAGGAAGACGACAATCCCTCCCGGGTGGGAGACCGGGTCTACGCCCGGGGTCGGGCTTACGTGCCCGACCGCTTTGATCCCAACTACGTGGTCCCCGAACCGCCCGTGGAGCCGGAGGAAGCTCCGGCCGAGGCGGCTGAGGAGATCGCCGCGGGGGAGATCGGGGATATCCCGGAGATCGGAGAAGTCCCGGAGATCCCTGAGATCGGGGAGATCCCGGATACCTCCGCGCCGGAGACCGGCAGCGAAGATAATGGAGAGTAAGCTATGCTGAGATCGATAGAAACCACCGCGAAGACCGAGGATCTGGCCATCGCCTCCGCCCTGGAGCAGTTGGGCAAGAGCAGGGAAGAGGTCTCGGTGGAGATCCTGGAGCGGTCCAAGTCCGGCTTTTTGGGCATCGGTTCGACGCCCGCCCGGGTCCGGGTGAGCTACGAGTATATCGAGACCCCGGCGGAGAAGGCGGAGGCCTTTCTGAAGGGCCTGCTGGAGCGCATGGGCTCCGACGCCGTGCCCGAAGTGGAGGACCGGGGAGAAGACGGCCTGTTCATCCGCCTGAACGGACAGAAGCTGGGCATGCTCATCGGCCGCCACGGGGAGACCCTGGACGCCATCCAGCATCTGACGGGCTACGTGGTGAACCGGGGCGTTTCCAAGCGCACCCATATCAGCGTGGACGCTGAGGACTACTGGGCCAAGCGGGAAGAATCCATGAAGAGCCTGGCCTACAAGGTGGCCGCGAAGGTCATCAAATACCGGAAAAATATGACCCTGGAGCCCATGAATTCCTATGAGCGGCACGTGATCCACACCGCCCTGCAGGATTACGAGGAGGTCAGCACCTACTCCGTCGGCAGCGAACCCAACCGCCGGGTGGTGGTGGCCTACGGCAAGGCCCGTCGGGGCGACAAAAAATCGGCGGAATGATTTTCTGCTTGGAAAATATCAGGAGGTAATGCGCTATGGTGTTTGAAAAGCTGCGGGAGATTTTTGCCAATCAGTTTGGTCTGGACCCGGAGACCATCACCGAATCCACCGACATCGTCAGCGACCTGGGAGCGGATTCCCTGGACGTGGTGGAGATGCTCATGAGTCTGGAGGACGAGTACGGCATCACCATAGAGGACGAGAAGGTGGCGGAGATGAAGACCGTGGGCGACGTGGTCCGCTGCGTGGAAGGGCTCATCGAGAGCTGAGAACGATCCATTGCGAACCTATGCACCCGGCACAGCCGGGTCAACACAGGAAAGGAGAGCCGCCTCCGGGCGGCGGTGAATCATGGACGACGAGAAGAAAGAAGCGGGCTACGAGATCGTAGAGGAAGACGAGGTCGCCGGCTGCGAGAGCTGCGGAGAGGACTGCGAAAGCTGCGGCGGGAACTGCGAAGGCTGCAGCGGCAGCTGCCATAATCCGGAGGATCTGCGGGCTGAGCTCAATCCCATGAGCAAGGTGCGCCGGGTCATCGGCGTGGTCTCCGGCAAGGGCGGCGTGGGAAAGAGCCTGGTCACCTCCATGACCGCGGTGCTCATGAACCGCCGGGGCTATCACGTGGGAATCCTGGATGCGGACATGACCGGCCCCTCCATCCCCCTGACCTTCGGCATGCATGAGCGGGCCAAGGCCAATTCCATGGGCATCCTGCCCAACCGGACCGAGACCGGCATCGACATCATGTCCCTGAACCTGTTCCTGGACAGCGAGACCGATCCCGTGGTCTGGCGGGGCGTCATCGTGGGGAACACGGTGAAGCAGTTCTGGACGGACGTGATCTGGGACGACGTGGACTATCTCTTTGTGGATATGCCTCCCGGAACCGGGGACGTGCCCATCACCATCTTCCAGTCCCTGCCCATCGACGGCATCCTGGTGGTCACCAGCCCCCAGGAGCTGGTGAGCATGATCGTGGCCAAGGCCGTGAACATGGCCAAGATGATGAACGTGCCCATTCTGGGCCTGGTGGAGAACTACGCCTGGTACCAGTGCCCGGACTGCGGCAAGAAGCACAAGATCTACGGAGACAGCCATCTGGAAGAAGCGGCGGCGGAGTACGACCTGCCCATCCTTGCCCGGCTGCCCATCCGCCCCGACGTGGCCGCCAGCGTGGACGCGGGGAAGATCGAGACCGTGGATTTCCCGGAGCTCGCCCCCGTGGCGGACTGCCTGGAGACCGCCGCGCCCATCGTGAAGACCGAGTAAAAAACCAGCCCGCCGGTACGACGCCGGCGGGCTGATTCTATGATAATGACAAAGGAGCGGAGATCATGGATCAATTCGTCAAGGTGTCCGGTGACAATCCCATGAACAGCAGCCTGGACGTGAGCCGGGTGAAGCGGAAGTTCCTGGACCTGGCCTACGGGGAGCATCCCAAGCAGAAGCTGGATATCTATCTGCCGGAGACCGGGGAGGGGCCTTTCCCCACCATCGTGTACATCCACGGCGGCGCCTTCATCGGCGGGGACAAGCGGGACGACCAGATGCTCTACGTTTCGGACGGCATCGTCCGGGGCTACGCTGTGGTGAGCTATGAGCAGCGCCTTCTCCCGGAGGGGGTCTTCCCCCTGCCGGTGTACGATACCAAGGCCGCCCTCCGGTGGCTGAAAGCCCACGCGAAGGAGTACTGCCTGGATCCGGAGCGCTTCGCCATCGCCGGGGACAGCGCCGGGGCCTATCATGCCCTCTTTGCAGCCGCCACCCAGGAGGTCCCCGCCTTCGACGGGCCGGAGGCTCCCATGGGGGGAGACAGCCGGGTGAAGGCCGCCATCGGCCTCTTCGGAGTATACGATCTGGCTATGCAGGCCCAGTTCAGCTTCGACCAGGGGCCCTTCCCGGGCTCCAAGGAGGTCTTCAACTTCGCGGATATGTTCGCGGGAGGGGACACCCGGAAGTGCACAGCCCTGGGGTATCTGACGGACTGCAGGACCTGGGTCACCCCCGCCATGCCCCGGGTGCTCATACAGTGCGGGGACCACGACCAGATCGTGCCCTACAAGGCCTCCCTGGAGCTGGTGGACCGGATCCGGGCCGTGTGCGGCGAAGACCGGGCGGAGCTGGATATCTTCCCCGGCGCCCTCCACGGGGACCCGGCGTACATCACGAAGGAGAACATCGAGAGGCTGTTCAAATTTCTGGACAGCGTGCTGAAATAAACAAATCAACAAAAAACGAAGGAGCGCCGATGAGGCGCTCCTCAGACCGTAGACAAACCTGTAAACGGTACGATACCGGAAAGGAAGAAAGTGTGAAAGAAACCCATCAGGGGTGTCTTTCGCGTTCAATCATAAGTTTTTCGAACAATCTTTTCCATATTCCCTGTTCGAAAAACTTGCTTCAGCGCGGCGACAAGACTTTGTCGACACGCTGAGGAGCGCCGATGAGGCGCTCCTTTTCTGCATATACGGGATCAAGTACCATGCGTTCTCAATCAATCCTCCGCCGCCGGAGCTTCCTCCCCTGAGGGCTCCTCCAGACCGGCGTAGAGCTCCGCCCGGTCGTAGCCCGTGTGGTAGCGGTAGGGGTCCAGCAGACGGAAGAGGGAACGGCGCAGGCCGGCGCCCAGGTCCACCCGGTTGATCATGAGAAAGCCCCGGAAGGGGGGCATATAGGTGACGATGTCGTTGATATCCGCGAAGTTCCAGCACTCTTTGCACAGGGTGCCCAGGTATTTCTTCATGCGGTCGGCGTTGGAACGGATGCTTTTGAAGGGCCGGACGCTCCCGAAGGTATAGAGGTGGGATTGGACGCCGAAGTTGTAGTTCAGGTCCTGGCAGCACAGGATCGCCTGTCCCGAGCCCAGGGACCAGCCCAGGATCTCCGTTTCGGCACCGGGATGCTGCTCATGGAGAAGCAGCCACTGCTTCCGCACCTCCCGCTTGATGGTGAGGTACATGTCGCCCCAGCCCCGGTGCACCCGCAGCTGCAGGGGCTGGCCCTCGAACTCGATGGAGTCGTAATACTTCACCGCAAATTCGCCCACGTTGGCGATCCAGTCCGAGAAGCCCACGGTGCGCTGGAAATTCAGCTGGATCACGTTCCGGTCCTCTTCATAATGGATCTCATAGTTCACTTCGTGCCGGATCCCCAGCAGGCGCTGGAGAAAAGAGGTGCTGTATTCCACCCCGGTGTAGCGGACAGGGTATGAGACGGAGCCGATATGGTTGTAATCCTCGCTGGTATTGATGAAATACTGCTCAAAAGGCAGCCGGCGGTACTCCAAAGAAGCCCCTCCTTCCTCTATCCGGGATCCGCCGTGCTCCGGCAGAACAGCTGATCCCGGGTCCCATAGACGGTATCGTACTCCCTGAGCTTTGTGAATCCGTATTTTTCATACAGGCCCTGCTCGCCGCTCATAAGATAGACGGTCTCATACCCGATGCTCCCGGCGTAACGCAGGGCCTCATCGATCATGCTTTGGGAGATCCGGTTCCCCCGGTGCGGTTCCTCCACAAAGACGAAGCCGATAAAGGGGGAAAAGCCGCATTCTGCGGGCAGCTCATCCTGCTCCGTGAAGGTGCAGTACCCCACGATGTTCCCGTCCTCCGCCGCGGCGATCACCCGTTCCCAGGCCTGAAAGCCGTTCCGCTCCATCCGGTCCGCCAGAACGGGACCGGCCCGCCAGGAGGAGCCCCGGGCGAAGGCGATCGTCTTTTCCCACAGGGGGTGTCCATGCCGCATACATATCGTTTCCATGCGCAGGTCCTCCGTATCCCGATGTGCTTCCTTCCGGGTCCCTACATGTTCCGCCCCAGGAACTCCTCCAGGGAAGGGAGCGTATCCGCCCGACGGTAGCGGGAGCCGTCCCGCTCCCGGGTCATAAGGCCCAGGTCCGTGAGATACCGGCGCAGGGCGGCGGGATCATGGAAGGTGTGCCAGGCGTCCAGGGCGTCCCCCAGCTCATCCTGGGTATAGTCCCGCCCGGTCTCCAGCTTGTCCGCCAGATACCATACCGCGCAGAGCTGTTTCCTGTACTTGGAGGGCAGGGCGGTGAGACGGCCCTTTTCATCCAGAAAGGCGCGAAGCTCCGGGATCATTTGTTCAGATCCTCCAGGAACTTCACCATGTCGTCATAGGGTGGCAGGTCCGCGATATACCGGGCATAGTGGGCGTACTTCACCGTGCCCTTCCCGTCCACCACGAAGACGGCGGGGAGCTGCATCTCGTCCCCCTCGTACTTGCCGTGCTCATACCCCAGCTCCTTGCAGGCCGCGCCCTTTTCCATGAGCTTTTCCAGGCCGCCCAGGTCCTTACCGGTCATCTCGTCCCGGTCCTTGGCGGCTTCGATCTCCAGGGTCTTGTAGAACTTCATCTCCGGGTCGCAGAGGATATCGAAGGGAATGACCTCCCCCTCCGTGGCCTCCCGGAATACGGCGGGATCGGACTGCATCACCACCACCACGTTGGCGTTGGCGGCCTTGAATTTTTCATATCGCTCCGCCAGCCGGTGGGTGTCCAGATGGCAGGGAGGGCAGCCGATGTACCGCACCGCCCAGATCAGGGTGTTCTTGCCGCCGATGAGGCCGTAGAGGCTG
>JAFZVM010000006.1 GCA_017617795.1 Oscillospiraceae bacterium | reverse complement strand
CCAGCGTGAGCATCCTGAGTCGCGCCGAATTTGAGGAAGAACTCGTCGCCTCCGGCTCCTTCTTCTTCCTCAAATTCGCCCCATTGAACTACGTCTTATTTTTTCGAGGAAAGTGTCACCCATCATTGACGACTCTACAATTATACCGGGACGCGCACGACCCTGCGGATTGACGAAGAGGCCGGGAAATGATATTCTATATAAATAGGACTGAAGAAAGAGAAGGAGCGGAAAACATGGATCTGCAGGCACTGTTCCGGCGCATCGGCTATACGGAGGGCGGTACGGACACGGAGCGGCTCATCCGGCTTCATCGGGCCTACGCCACCCACATCCCCTTTGAGAATATCGATGTGTACAACGACAAGGACATCTCCTTGAAAACCGAGGACCTGTTCGACAAGATCGTCACACGGCACCGGGGAGGCTACTGCTTCGAGATGAACGGCTTCTTCTGCGCCATTCTGCAGGAGATGGGCTTCCCGGCCTACGGCGTCCTCACCCGCCTGAGCCGGGACGGGAAGAGCTACAACGGCTACCTCCACCGGATGAACATCACGGAGGCGGACGGGGTCCGGTACATCTGCGACGTGGGCTTCGGCGGGGACTGCTTCATCCGCCCCCTGCGCATCGAGTTCGACGTGCCTCAGCCGGTCCACGGCATGGTGTACAAGGTGGTGCCCGGCATCGATCCCAGCGTGGAGTATTCGGTGCTCATCCAGCGGAATCCCGGGGAGGATTTCGTCCCCCTTATGGGCTTCATCGACCGTCCCGCGATGGAGGAAGACTTCCAGATCTGCAACTACTACGTGAACAAGAGCCCCTGGTCCGGCTTCCGGATGATGCTCATGCTCAACCAGTTCACGGATACGGGGCGTTACTCCCTCATGAACCTGTTCTTCACCCTCCAGGAGGGGGAGAAAAAGGAGCGGCGGGAGCTGAAATGGGAGGAGCTCCCGGGCGTGCTGAAGCAGTATTTCGGCCTGGATGCGGTGCCGGACCATGAGCCGCAGCCGCTGAAGTTCGGCTGAGTCATTTTGACAGCCGCTGTACCCCCTGGCTGATCTCCGCCAGGGCCTTGGCCGCCTCCATGCGGAAGGCCTCCACCTTGCTCAGATCCCCCAGGGAGACCATCCCCGCCAGCTTTCCGCCCTCCGCGGCGGGGAGCCGACGTACCTGGCTGCCGCTCATGCGCTGCGCCGCCGTTTCCACCCGGTCCCGGGGGGAGACGGTGACCGGGTTCCGGGTCATGCAGTCCCGCACCGCCGTCCCGTCCGGGTCCTTCCCCAGGGCGAGACAGCGGAGGACGATATCCCGGTCCGTGAGGATCCCCTTCAGCGTCCCGTCGGCGTTCACCACCGGCAGCGCCCCCACCCGGTACCGGCTCAGGAGCCGGGCGGCGTCCCGGCAGCTGTCCTCCGGGGCTATGGTCACGGGACTGCGTTCCATCAGTTCGGATACCAGCATTCGCATTACCTCCTCAGATCGTATGCCTTCATTCTGCCCGGAAAAGGAGCGGATAAACCTTGGACCTGGAGCGTTGGATGGACGAAGCCCTGAGTCTGGCCCGGGAGGCCGGACAGGCGGGGGAAGTGCCCGTGGGCTGCGTCGTCGTCCGGGACGGGGAGATCCTGGGCCGGGGCAGGAACCGGCGGGAGGAGGAGCGGAGCGCCCTGGCCCATGCGGAGATGGAGGCCATCCGGGAGGCCTGCGCCCGGCTGGGGGACTGGCGGCTGGAGGGCTGCGCCCTGTTCGTCACCCTGGAGCCCTGCGCCATGTGCGCCGGAGCCATCCTGAACGCCCGGATCCCCACGGTGGTCTACGGCCTGCGGGAGGGGAAGACCGGGGCCTGCGGCAGCGTGCTGGATCTGTTTGCCGAGGATTTCGGCTTCCGGCCCCGGATGTACGGCGGCGTGCGGGAGGCGGAGTGCCGGGATCTGATGCAGGACTTTTTTTCCCGGCTGCGGGAATGAGGAGAAGACCATGAATAACGGCTTTTTTGCCCTGCTGGCGCGGATGCGGAACATCCGCCGCTGGGGGCTGATGCGCAACAGCTTTGACGAGAACCTCCAGGAGCACAGCCATATGACGGCGGTGCTGGCCCACGCCCTGGCCATGATCCGGCGGGAGGTCTTCGGGGAGCCCGCGGACCCGGACCGGGCGGCGGTGCTGGCCCTGTTCCACGATGCTTCGGAGATCATTACCGGGGACCTGCCCACCCCGGTGAAGTACCTGAACCGGGACATCACCGGCGCCTACAAGGCGGTGGAGCGCCAGGCGGAAGCCCGGCTGCTGGAGATGCTCCCGCCGGAGCTGCGCTCCGGCTACGCCCCCCTCCTGGGCGGGGGAGCGGGGGAGGACCTGGGCCCGCTGGTGAAGGCGGCGGACAAGCTTTCCGCCTACCTGAAATGCCAGGAGGAGCTGCAGATGGGGAATACGGAATTCCGCTCCGCGGAGCGGCAGCTCCGGGCCTGGCTGCAGGATTGTCCCCTGCGGGAGGTCCGCTATTTTACCGAACGTTTTCTGCCGTCCTTCGGATTGACCTTGGACGAGCTTACCGGGGAGGATAAGGAATGAGAGCCATTGTGACCGTTGTGGGAAAGGACCGGGTGGGCATCATCGCGGACGTGTGCACCCGCCTTTCGGGCTGGAACGTGAACGTTCTGGATATCAACCAGACCGTCATGCAGGGGAATTTTGCCATGACCATGCTGGTGGATCTGGAGAAATGCGAGCTGCCCTTCCGGGAAGTCTCGGAGCAGCTGCGGCTCCGGGGCGAGGAGATGAAGCTGAGCATCCGGATGCAGCGGGAAGATATTTTTGAGGCGATGCACCGGGTATGATCAGCAGAAGAGAGATTTTTGAAACGCTGGACATGATCGACCAGCAGCATCTGGATATCCGCACCGTCACCATGGGCATCTCCCTGCTGGACTGCGCGGACCCGGATCCGGAGGCCTGCTGCCGGAAGATCTATGACAAGATCACCCGCCTGGCGAAGGACCTGGTGCGCACCGGGGAGGACATCGAACGGGAGTTCGGCATCCCCATCGTGAACAAGCGCATCTCCGTCACCCCCATCGCCCTGGCGGCCGCCGCCAGCGAAACGGAGGATTACGTCCCCTTTGCCCGGATTTTGGACCGGGCGGCGGCGGAGACCGGGGTGAACTTCATCGGCGGTTTTTCCGCCCTGGTGCACAAGGGCTTCACCGCGGCGGACCGGAAGCTGGTGGCTTCCATTCCCCGGGCCCTGGCGGAAACGGAGCGGGTCTGCTCCAGCGTGAACGTGGCCAGCACCAAGAGCGGCATCAATATGGACGCCGTGGCCCTCATGGGCCGGATCATCAAGGAGACCGCCCGCCTCACGGCGGACCGGGGCAGCCTGGGCTGCGCCAAGCTGGTGGCCTTCTGCAACGCGGTGGAGGACAATCCCTTCATGGCCGGCGCCTTCCATGGGGTGGGGGAGCCGGAAAGCGTCATCAACGTGGGCATCAGCGGCCCCGGGGTGGTGCACCATGCCCTGCTGGAATGCAAGGGCGCTCCCTTCGATCTGGTGGCGGAGACCATCAAGCGCACCGCCTTCCGGGTGACCCGCATGGGCCAGCTGGTGGCCCGGGAGGCCTCCTCCCGTCTGGGCGTCCCCTTCGGGGTCGTGGACCTGTCTCTGGCGCCCACCCCCGCCATCGGGGACAGCGTGGCGGATATCCTGGAGGAGATGGGCCTGGAGCGGGTGGGCACCCACGGCACCACCGCCGCCCTGGCCCTGCTGAACGACGCGGTGAAGAAGGGCGGCCTGATGGCGGCTTCCCACGTGGGCGGACTCTCCGGCGCCTTCATCCCCGTGAGCGAGGATGCGGGGATGATCGCCTCCGCCGAGGCGGGGACCCTGTGCCTGGATAAACTGGAAGCCATGACCTGCGTCTGCTCCGTGGGCCTGGATATGATCGCCGTGCCGGGGGATACCCCGGCGGAGACCCTTTCCGCCATCCTGGCGGACGAGGCGGCCATCGGCATGGTGAACAACAAGACCACCGCCGTGCGGCTCATTCCCGCCGAGGGGAAGACCGTGGGGGACCGGGTGGACTTCGGCGGGCTGCTGGGCAGCGCACCGGTGATCGGGGTGCATCCCGAGTCCAGCGAGGGTTTCGTGGCCCGGGGAGGCCGGATCCCCGCCCCCATGCAGTCCCTGCGGAACTGATGTACCGGGGGGAGGCAAAGCTGACGCCCCACCGCGGGGTGCTGGTGATCTGCGGCCCCACCGCCACGGGAAAGACCGCCCTGGGGGTGGAGCTGGCCCTCCTCTTCGGAGGCGAGGTGGTCTCCGCCGACGCCATGCAGGTGTACCGGGGCATGGTGATCGGCACCGCCGCCCCCACGGCGGCGGAGATGAAGGGCGTGCCCCATCATCTGGTGGGCACCGCGGACCCCCGGGAGAACTACAGCGTCGGCCGCTACGTGGAGGAGGCCTCCGCCTGCGTCGACGATATCCTCCGCCGGGGAAAGCTCCCCATCCTGGTGGGAGGGACGAACCTGTATATCGACTCCCTGCTCCGGGGGATCGAATTTTCCGATTTCGACCCGGAGCTCCGGGAGACCCTGGAGGCGGACTATGACCGCCTGGGCGGGGAGGCCATGCTGGAGCGTCTGCAGGCGGCGGACCCGGAACGGGCGGCCCTCCTGCACCCCAACGACAAGAAGCGCATCCTCCGGGCCCTGGAGGTCTTTGCCCTCACCGGTGAGACCATCACGGCCCACGACCGGGCCAGCCGTCTGGCCCCGCCCCGGTATGAGAGCTGCCGCATCGCCCTGAGCTTCGAGCGGCGGGAGGAGCTGTATGCCCGCATCGACGCCCGGGTGGACGGGATGACGAAGGCGGGACTGGTGCAGGAGGTCAGGGGCCTGCTGGATTCCGGCGTGCCGGAGAATTGCACCGCCATGCAGGCCATCGGGTATAAGGAGATCGCCTCCGCCCTGCGGGGGGAAACGACCCCGGAGGAGGCGGCGGAGCAGGTGAAGCAGTCCTCCCGGCGGTACGCCAAGCGCCAGCTCAGCTGGCTGCGCCGGGATCCGGAGCTGCATTGGATCCTCTGGAAAAAGAAGCCGGATTTAGATAAAGCCTCCCGTATTTCGACACAGATTTTGGAAATATCTGGTATACTGTAAACGGCGCGGAAAACGCCGAATACAGAGGTCGAAAGGGAGTAGTTCAGATGCAGAAAAGGATGGACCTGCAGGAGCAGTTTCTGGACCAGGCGCGCAGGGAACGCACGGGATTGACGGTATTCCTCATGAACGGGTTCCAGATGCGGGGCGTGGTGACCGGATACGATGATTTTACGGTGGTGCTGGACTGCGAGGGCAAGCAGGAGCTTGTGTACAAGCACGCCATATCCACCATGATCCCGGTGAGGCCGGCGGAGCTCGTGATGGAGGGCTGAAGGCGGGAGCCGGGGCGTCAGGAGGCGCGGATCGGTGAAAACGGTGAAAAATGCGAGTCTGCCCATCAAGCTGGCGGGATTCCTGATCTTTGCGGCTGTGCTGGTATACCTGGCGGTATACGGCCTGCGGCTGCTGGATAACCCCTACCGCACGGTGCAGGCGCTGAATACGACCCTGCGGGACAGCGCCCATATCCGGGGCATGGTGGTCCGGCAGGAGGAGGTCATCACCAGCGTTTACAACACCGTATACATCACGGCGGAGGAAGGCCGGCGGGTTTCCGGCGGCGATGCGCTGGCGGAGGCCTTCGATACGGAGGAAGGGCTCCAGCGCGCCGTGCGCATAGGCGAACTGACCCAGCGGATCTCCAGCCTGGAGACCCAGCAGAACCGCTTCGCGTCGGAGAACCTGCAGCAGATGGAGCAGGAGATCGAGGATGCCTGCGCCCTTCTGCGCAGCGCCGCCATCCGGCGCTCTGTGGATACGCTGGAGGAGGCCAGTCTCTCCCTCCAGAGCCTGACCTTCACCGCCTTCGGGGATACGATGGAAGTGGCGGCCAGGCTGCAGGCATACCAGAAGGAACTCACCGAGCTGCAGCGCCGGGGCAGCAGCCGCAGCGCCGTGATCACCTCTCCCCGGTCCGGCCTGTTCAGCTCCGTGGTGGACGGCTGGGAGGACCTGACTCCCGACAGCCTGGAGGAGATCGGGGCGGAGGAGCTGCGCGCCCTCCTGTCGGAGAGGCGCGGATCGGATGAGAACGCCCTCTGCAAGCTGGTTTACGGAAACCGTTGGTATTATGCCGCCCTGATGCAGGATGAGGCGGCCCAGCGCCTCCGCCGGGGACAGAAGGCCTCCGTGCGCTTCGGCCGGTATTACGGCCAGGATCTGAGCATGAAGGTGGAGTATGTCAGCCCGGAGGAGAACGGGTACCGGGCAGTGGTCTTCTCCTGCAGCACCAATATGGCGGACGTGCTGAGCATGCGCATGCAGGAGGCGGAGCTGGTCTTCTCCCAGGAGTCGGGTCTGCGGATCCCCCGTCAGGCCCTGCGGGTGCGGGATGACGGCAGCACGTACGTCTACGTGCAGACCGGCCTCCGGGCGGAGGCCCGGGATGTGGAGCTGATCCACGACTTCGGGGAATACTACATGGTGCGGGGCGAGAATCTCCGCGCGGGGGACGACGTCATCGTCAGCGGCAAGGGCCTGTTTGACGGAAAGGTGGTGGCAGACTGATGGATACCATGGCGGACCGGGTGCGCCGGGTTCGGGAGACCATTGCGGAAGCGGCGCTGGAGAGCGGGAGAAGACCGGAGGAGATCTGCCTGGTGGCCGCTTCCAAGACCATGGGCGCGGAGGCTGTGCGGGAGGCGATCCTCGCCGGAGTGGACGCAGTGGGGGAGAACCGCTGCCAGGAGCTGACGGAAAAACTGGCCCAGGGGGCCTATACCGGCGCTCCGCTGCACTTCATCGGCCATCTGCAGCAGAATAAGCTGAAATATCTGGTGGGCAAGGCGGATCTGATCCAGTCTGTGGAGAACGAGGAGCTCCTTCGCCAGATCGACCGGCGGGCCGGAGCCCTTGGGATCCGTCAGGCCGTGCTGCTCCAGGTGAACATCGGGCGGGAGGAGCAGAAGGGCGGAGCGGATCCGGATCGGCTGCCGGAGCTCTGCGCTCTGGCGGGCAGCCTGCCCCATGTGCGGCTTGAGGGGCTCATGGCCGTGCCTCCCGTATTTGCAGGCCAGGAAAATTACCCCTATTTCGAGGAAATGTATCAGCTTTTTATTGACATAAGAGCAAAAAAATATGATAATGTCTCTATGAACATCCTCTCGATGGGAATGAGCGGGGATTATCCTGCGGCGATCCGCGCCGGGGCCAATATGGTCCGCGTCGGCACGGCGATCTTCGGCGCCAGGACCTATCCCCAAACCGTTTGAATCGGCTGTTCCGGCGCGAGGGAAAGAAAGGGGTATAGAGATGGGATTATTTGATTCATTCAAGTCGCTGGCCAAACCCTTTGATGAGGAGTACGACGACATTGCGGAAAGGCCGAAGGAGACCATACCCTCCCGCTTCGGCGGAAGCCAGGAAGAGGACAGCCCCGCCAATCGGAACAACAAGGTGGTGAACATCCACGCCACCGCGCAGCTCCAGGTGGTGCTGGTGAAGCCCGAGCAGTATGAGAATGCCCGGGAGATCGCCGATCATCTGCGGGAAAAGCGCACCGTGGTGCTGAATCTGGAATCCACCAACAAAGATACCGCCCGCCGCCTGCTGGACTTCATCAGCGGCGTGGCTTACGCGCAGGATGGGAAGATCAAGAAGGTCGCCGTGAGCACCTATATCATCACCCCCTATAATGTGGACATCCTGGGCGACCTGATCGATGAACTGGAAAATAACGGCCTCTATTTCTGAGCGCTGAAACAAGAGAGGAAGACCTGCGTTGCTGACTCCCCAGGATGTGACCAATCGGGAATTTGACAAGGCTGTGTTCGGCGGCTACGACATCGCTGCGGTGGATAAGTTCCTGGAAGAGATCTTTCAGGATTATTCCGCTTTGTACCGGGACAATGCCACGCTGAAAAGCAAGCTCAAGGTGCTGGTGGACAAGGTGGAGGAATACCGCAATACGGAAGACGCCATGCATCTCGCCCTCCTCACCGCCCAGAAGACCGCGCGGGAGATGACGGAGGAAGCGGAAAAGAAATCCGCCGAGATCCTGGCGGAGGCCCGGGCCAAGGCGGATGAGCTGCTGGAGCAGGCGGAGAAGGATGCGGAAAACCGCCGTCTGGAGCTGAAGGAAGGCCTTCGGGACGAGGAAAACGCCCTGCTGAACGCCAAGCGGAAGACCGGCGCATACCTGGAGGATCTGCGCAAAGCCGGGGAGGCGTTCCAGGAAAGCCTTACCCGCATCTATGATTTTGCCGAACCGCCGGAGGAGCTGCCGCCCGAGTCCGCCCCCCGGGAGCCGGAGGAAGAGCCTCCCGAGCCGGAGAAGCCGGAGGAACCCGCGCCTGAGCAGGACCTGGGCATCTCCGTGGACGAAATGGCGGAAATGATCCAGCGCAACTTCGAAAATATCGGGACCCAGCCGGCAAACGAAGAGCCCAAGGAGGACCATTCCCTCCGGATCGACTACAATAATCTGAAGTTCGGCTCCGAGTATTCCAAGGACAAGAAATAATAAACCGGATTCCGGTCAGCGGAAAATATGGCGGGGTGGCATGCCCCGCCATTGGTTTTTGTTAAGAAAGAGGTAAACAGCTATGGCTCAGGATTATAATGCGACCCTGAATCTGCCCAAGACCGAGTTTCCCATGCGGGCCGGTCTGCCCAAGCGGGAGCCGGACTGGCTCAAGGCCTGGGAGGAAAAGGACCTGTACGGCGGCCTTCAGAAGCGGGGGGAAGGAAAGCCCCGCTTCCTCCTCCATGACGGCCCTCCCTTCTCCAACGGCTATATCCATATGGGCACCGCCCTGAATAAGTGCCTGAAGGACTTCATCAACCGCTACAAAGCCATGAGCGGCTTCCACATCACCTACAATCCCGGCTGGGACAACCACGGCATGCCCATCGAGTCGGCCATCATCAAGCAGCAGAAGCTGAACCGGAAGGCCATGTCCATTCCCGAGTTCCGGGATGCCTGCCATGAGTTTGCCCAGAAGTACGTGGATATCCAGATGGGGCAGTTCAAGCGGCTGGGCGTGCTGGCGGACTGGGATCATCCTTACCGCACCATGGACGCCAAGTTCGAGGCGGAAGAGGTCAAGGTCTTCGGGAAGATGTATGAGAAGGGGTATATCTACAAGGGCAAAAAGCCCGTGTACTGGTGCCCCAAGGACGAGACGGCCCTGGCGGAGGCGGAGATCGAGTATTCCGAGGAGCCCTGCACCTCCATCTACGTGAAGTTCGAGGTGACGGACTGCCACGGCCTCCTGGCGAAGTACGACAAGATCTATTTCGTCATCTGGACCACCACCACCTGGACCATCCCCGGCAACCTGGCCATCTGCCTGAACGCGGAGCTTGACTACGTGATCTGCCGGAACCCGGAGAACGGCGAGTACTATATCCTGGCGAAGGATCGGAAGTCCGCCGTGGAGCAGGACTGCGGCCTGCCCGAGCTGGAAGTGGTGGAGACCCGGAAGGGCGCGGAATTCGAGCTCATGACCGCCCGCCATCCCCTGATCGACCGACCCAGCATAGTCCTCTGCGGAGACCATGTCACCCTGGACGCCGGCACCGGCTGCGTGCATACCGCCCCCGGCCACGGCCAGGAGGACTATGAGATCTGCCGGAAATACGACCAGAGCGGGAAGACCGACATCGGCATCGTCGTGCCCGTGGACGACCGGGGCCGGATGAACGAGTTGGCCGGGAAGTACCAGGGCCTCACCACGGACGAGGCCAACCCCGTGATCCAGAAGGACCTGGAGGACTGCGGAGCTCTGCTGGGCACCCGTCAGATCGCCCACCAGTACGCCCATTGCTGGCGCTGCAAGAGCCCCATCCTCTACCGGGCGACGGATCAGTGGTTCTGCTCTGTGGACGCCTTCAAGGAAGACGCCGTCAACGCGGCGAATCAGGTGAAGTGGATGCCGGACTGGGGCAAGGGCCGGATGGAAAGCATGATCCGGGAGCGGGCGGATTGGTGCATCTCCCGTCAGCGCCACTGGGGCCTGCCCATTCCCGTGTTCTACTGCCAGGACTGCGGCAAACCCGTGTGCACGCCGGAAACCATCCAGTCCGTATCGGATCGGTTCAAGGCAGAGGGCTCCAATGCCTGGTTCCTTCACACCGCCGCCGAACTCCTGCCGGAAGGCTTCACCTGCCCCCACTGCGGCGGGAAGACCTTTACCCAGGAAACGGACACGCTGGACGGCTGGTTCGATTCCGGCTCCACCCATATCGCCTCCATGGAACTGGACAGCCCCGGCGTATGGCCCTGCGACCTCTATCTGGAGGGCGGGGATCAGTACCGCGGCTGGTTCCAGTCCTCCCTCCTCACCGCCGTGGCCGTGAAGGGGAGCGCCCCCTACCGGTCCGTCCTGACCCACGGCTGGACCGTGGACGGGGAGGGGAGAGCCATGCACAAGTCCCTGGGCAACTCCGTCCTGCCGGATGAGCTGATCCCCAAGTACGGCGCGGAGCTCCTGCGCCTTTGGGCCGCCTCCGCGGACTATAAGCTGGATATGCGCTGCTCCGACGCCATCTTCAAGCAGCTTTCCGACAAATATCTGAAGATCCGCAACACCGCCCGGTATATCCTGGGCAACCTGAACGGCTTCGATCCGGACGCCATGCTGCCCTTCGGGGAGCTGGAGCCCCTGGATCAGTGGGCGCTGGACCGCCTGGGCCAGCTCATCACCAAGTGCATCGAAGCCTATGAAAACTATGAGTTTTACGCCGTGACCTATGCCATCCATAACTTCTGCGTCACGGATATGTCCAACTTCTACCTGGATATCCTGAAGGACCGGCTGTACTGCGAGGCCCCCGAGGGGAAGCTCCGCCGCAGCGCCCAGACCGCCATCTTCCTGATCCTGGACGCCCTGGTGCGGCTCCTGGCTCCCATCCTGGCCTTCACCGCGGAGGAGATCTGGGGGATCATGCCCCACCGCTCCGGGGACGACGGGGAGAGCGTCCTGTACAACGATATCAAGCCTGCGGACCCGGCCTGGCGGCTGAGCCCGGAGCAGGAGGAACGCTGGGACCGGATCATCAAGGTCCGGGGCGACGTGAATAAAGCCCTGGAGCTGGCCCGCGGGGAAAAGACCATCGGCAAGAGCCTGGACGCCCGGATCACGCTGTACCTGAACGATGCGGTGAAGCCCGAGGATCTGGAAGGCTTCGATCTGAAGACCCTGTTCATCGTTTCCGGCGTGGAGATCTGCTCCGCCGGCGGAGAGGGACTGGAGCCCGGCGCTCAGTCCGGCGTGAAGGTGAAGGTGGAGAGCGACGGTGCGCCCAAGTGCGCCCGCTGCTGGACCCACGACGCCGGAGTGGGCGGGGACCCGTCCCATCCCGACCTGTGTCCCCGGTGCGCCGCCGTTGTGGCGGGGCTGGGAGGCTGAGGACAGGCCATGGGGGAGATCCTGCTGGCGGCGGTCATCGTCCTGGCGGACCAGCTGAGCAAAGTCGGCGCTGTGGACCTGGCGGCGCGCCGGGGCTCCACGGTGCTGATCCCCGGGGTGATCGGCCTGACCTGCACCTATAACTATGGGGCCAGTTGGGGTATCCTGTCGGGGAAGACCGTTTTCCTGCTGGTCCTCACCGCCCTGGTATGCGCCGCCATTTTCATCGCTCTGCTCCTGCGCAGACCCAGATCCCCTGTGGGCAGGCTGGGCCTGGCCATGGTGCTGGGCGGCGCGGTGGGGAACGCCCTGGACCGGCTGGCGGACGGCTTCGTAACGGATATGTTTGAGACCCTGTTTATGGAATTTCCCATTTTCAACGTGGCGGACTGCTTCATCACCGTAGGCGGCATCCTGTTCTGCCTCAGCGTTTTCCTGGAAGAAAACGAGATCCGCCGGAAACGCAGCGAGGCGGGGAAGGAGGCCGGGGATGGAGCGGGAACTGACCGCGGCGCCTGAGGACGCCGGCCTCCGTCTGGACGCCTTCCTGGCGGAGCGGCTCCCGGATCTCAGCCGCAGCCGGATCCAGCAGCTTCTGGAACAGGGCTGCATCCTGGTGGAGGGGAAGCCCGGGAAGAAAAACCGGAGGCTGAATCCCGGGGAACGAATCCATCTGGACCTTCCGGAGCCCGCGGAGGCGGACCCGGAGCCGGAGGAGATCCCGCTGGACATCCTTTTTGAGGATGCGGAGCTGCTGGTCATCAACAAGCCCAAGGGCATGGTCGTTCACCCCGCCCCCGGGCATGAGAGCGGCACGCTGGTGAACGCGCTGCTCCATCACTGCGGCGATTCCCTCTCCGGGATCGGCGGAGTGAAGCGGCCGGGGATCGTCCACCGGCTGGATAAGGACACCTCCGGCCTGATGCTGGCGGCAAAGACGGACCGGGCCCATGCCTCCCTGGCCGCCCAGCTGGGGGACCACAGCCTGCACCGGGTCTATGCCGCGCTGCTCATCGGTACGCCCCGCCCCGCCGAAGGCGTGGTGGATCTGCCCGTGGGCAGGCATCCCCGGGATCGGAAGAAGATGGCCGCGGGAGTGCCCGGCGGGCGCAGCGCCGTCACCCATTACCGGGTGCTGGAGTCTTTCCCCGGGTACAGCTATGCGGAATGCGTGCTGGAGACGGGGCGGACCCACCAGATCCGGGTGCACATGGCTTCCCTGGGCCACCCCGTGGCGGGAGACCCTTTGTACGGGGGCAAGTGCGCCCTTCCTCTGAGCAGCCAATGCCTCCATGCCCGGGAGATCTGCTTCCGGCACCCGGTCACGGGGGAGAACATGACCTTTTCCTGCCCCCTGCCTCCGGAGTTTTCCGCCGTTCTGCAGAAGCTGAGAGAGGAGTAGCATCAGGTGAGGCGGCAGTTCCCGGATTTCGGGATCCGGATGGTGAGGATGTAATCCGCCTCCGTCTCCGCCTGGTCGTATTCCGCCTGTACGCCGCTCCGGCGCATGACGCCGAGCCCCTTCGTTACCGTGTTGAAGAAGATGCGCACGTCCTTCAGCACGATGCGGGGGGCTTTTTTCTTGCCCTGCGTTCCCTTCGGCGGTCCGCCCCGCTTCAGGTAATCCTCTATGTACTGCTCCGTGCGGGCTACGTTCAGATCATTTTCCAGCACGTAGGACAGGACCTCCAGCCGCTGTTCGTCGTTTTCCAGCCGAAGCAGGGCCCGGGCATGGCGCTCGCTGAGTCCCCGCTCCCGCAGAAGATAGAGCAGCTCCGGACTGAGGCGCAGGAGACGCAGCTTGTTGGCCACGGCGGACTGGGACAGGCCGATGCATTTCGCAGCTTCCTCCTGGCTCATGCCGTAGCTGCGGGTCAGGGTGCGCAGTCCCTCCGCCTCCTCGATGAAATCCAGATCCTGGCGCTGCAGGTTTTCCACCAGGGCGAGAAGACCGGAGTCCTGCTCGCTCACGTTCACCAGGATGCAGGGGACCTTCTCCAGACCGGCCGCCCGGGAGGCCCGGAGCCGCCGTTCTCCCGCCACCAGCTCGAAGCTCCCGTCCGCGGCTTTCCGGACCGTGAGAGGCTGAAGCACCCCATACATGCGGATGCTCTCCGTCAGCTCCGCCAGGGCGTCGGGATCAAAGACCTTTCGCGGCTGCATGGGATTCGGATGGATTGACCCAACGGGCAGCAGGATCACCTTTCGGCTTGTGAGCATGGTCGGTGTTTTCATGGCTATTCCTCCCTTTCCCGTCAAGCTTATCCATTTCCCGCCGCAAATCCCCGCGAATCCTGTCGCAGACGCAAAAAACCGGGGCCTGCCTGCGCAGGCCCCGGGAAAAACCAGCCGTATTCTATTCTTCCGTGCTCTCGATCAGGCCGTAATCTCCGTCCTGCCGCTTGTAGACGACGGAGAAGGCGTCGCCCTCATCCTGGTTCTTGAAGACGTAGAAGCTGTGCCCCAGAAGGTTCATCTGCAGGATGGCCTCGTCCACGCTCATGGGCTTGATGGAGAAGCGTTTCGTCCGTTTGACGCGGAATTCCTCCGCGGGTTCCTCTGCGGGGGCGGCGGGGAGGAAGTCCTCCAGCACCGTCTCATGGATGCGCTTGTCCAGGCGGGTCTTGTATTTCCGCACCTGGCGGGTCAGGGCATCTACGGCATTGTCGATGGAGACGTACATGCTGTTGGTGCTTTCCGTCACCCGGAAGAACATGCCGCCGCTGTTCAGCGTAACTTCCGCGATATTGCGGTTCCGCTCCACGGTGAAGGTGACGTAGGCGGTGCTTTCGCTGCGGAAGAGCTTGTCCAGCTTGCCGATCTTCTTCTGGGCGTAGGCGCGGAGATCGTCGGAGGGGGACATCTTCTTTTCGGTAAAGACAAAGTTCATCGGGCTCTCTCCTTCCGTTGTGGAATCTATCATCAATATAGCACAGTTGAAGCAAAAAGGGAAGGGAACAAAGAACGCCGGGCAGGAAAACCTGCCCGACGGGATCCGTTTTATTCGTAGTAATCGTCGTCGTAGTCCGCCTTGCGGCCGCGGCGGCTCTTTTTGTTCTCGCTGTACTGCCGTACGCCGGACATGCGGCTGTCCGAATCCTGCATGAACTGCTTCAGCTTATCCTCAAAGCTGGGGGGTGCACTGCGCCGGTCTCCGGCTCTGGACGCGGGGGGCGGCGCGCTTCTGCGCCGATCCTGCTGCTGAGGCGGGTCCATGGCTTTTTTGATGGAGAGGTTGATCCGGCCGGCCTCGTCGATGCCGATGACCTTGACCTTGACTTCCTGCCCCACCTGCAGATGATCGCTCACCTGATTTACATAAGTATAGGCGATCTCCGAAATATGGACCAAACCGGATTTGCCTCCCGGAAGGGAGACAAATGCTCCGAATTTCATGATCCCGGTGACCTTGCCCTCCAGGACCGCACCAACCGCTACATCCATGGAAACCTGGTTCCTCCCTGTATCCGGATCGCTTGCCCCCGCGGGGAGAGTTCAGCCGCTCAGTCGCTCATGTCGTAGAATACGATCTCTCCCGGCAGGACCAGACCCAGCTTTTCCCGGGCGACCTTTTCGATGGTCTCCGGATCCTGGCAGTGTTCGATCTCGTACTCCAGCGCGGCGTTGCTGACGGACATGGAGCGCACATCTGCCTGAAGAGCGCGCTGCTGCTCTTCCGCTTCGCCGATGCGGATCTGGGTCCTGGCGTAGGCCACCAGGAGATAGACCAGCAGGCCGATGATCAAAAGCTTGGTCAGTATACCGGATCGCTTTAGCTTCATGCCGCGCCTCCCAAAAACACACTCTCCGGACGGAGCTGAATGTCTGATAGCTTATTGTAAACCATCTGGACAGATATTGAAAGAGATTTTTGACAAAAAACAGAGTTTTTTTCACGGTTTTTTCCAGAAAGAGCAGGGGAGACAGGGCAACGGAGCAGATCCGCAGGAGAAGAGAGGCCAAAAAAACGGCCATACGCCGTCCCGGCCTTCGGAGAGCCAGGAGATAGAACACCGCGCCGAGCACCAGGATGAGGGGCATGAACAGCCGCAGCCGGCCGTTGCCCACGGTAAAGCCCAGGAGAAACAGCACCAGGGCGGCCAGAAGGCAGAACAGCAGATCGGGCAGGAGCCGGGACCGATCCAGCCCCAGCTGCCGGCGCAGGGCGGCCGTCAGGTCGTATACCAATCCGAGCAGGGGACCGCAGGCCAGAGAACAAAGGGCCTGCAGCCCCTGCCATCCGGGATCCAGGCCCATCAGCCCAGGAGCCTGCCGATCCAGCTGCGGCGGCCCGGTGCGTTCTCCGCATAGTCCAGACTGTCGATGCGGCCTTCCACCACCAGTTCGCCTCCGTCCAGGCTCAGTTTCTCGATTTTCAGTCCGCTGCCCCGTACGGTCAGGGTGCCGCCGTTGGTATCCAGGACCACCGCATCCTCATCGAAGCTTTCCACGTCCTCTACGCCGCTCACGGTGAGCCTGCGCCGGTCGGTCAGGCTCAGGCTGTGGGATTGGGCGCTTCGGGTGCTCTTTGCGTCCTCATAGGTCATTGCCAAGTCCATCACCTCAGGATACCCTATGCGCATGGCTGAAGATCCATGCGGGAAACACCCGCGGGCTTTGCAGTTTCTTTCGTATTTGCTCTTGACAAGTACTGCGGCATCGTGTACAATGCGTTCTGTAACCAAATTGTTACGCAAACAGAAAATTGTCACTGTTTTTACGGAATTATTACATTATCAGCAACAGGAGTTACCATCTGTTATGCGGCAGCAGAAGAGGACAACGGAAGAGCGGATCACTGCGGGCGGCGCCGCCGGTCGGCGTTTTGCCTGGCAGTCTTTCTGCGCAAAGCTGAAGAAGCACCGCCGGGTGCTTGCTTTGGCTGCGGTCCTTGCTGTCGCTCTTTTCTGTGTCAGCCGCGTCCGGTGGACCCTGGCGGTGAGCATGGATGGCAGCCTGATCGGCTATGTGGAGGATCAGGAAAGGCTGGATGCCATTGTGGACCGGGTCTCCCGGGCCGCCAGCGACGCATTGGGTTATTCCTGGAAAGCGCCGACCCTGACCTGCCGTCTGGCCTTCGCCCCCGCTACTGCTGCGGAGGAAGCTCAGGTGGTCAGCACCCTGTACCAGAGCGTGGAGGGCGCCTGCAATCTGGAGCTCGTCTATGTGGACGGCGAGGCCGTATGCGCTTTCCCCGGCCAGGCGGAAGCCATGCTGGCGCTGGAGGAGATCCGCGCCCGGTATCTGACGGAGGAGACCGTCTCCGCCGCTTTCCTGCAGGAGGTGACCCTGGCCCAGGGTTACGCCAGCACGGAGCTGCTTGCAGATAATCTGGAAAAACTGGCCGCGGCCATCCAGGTGGAGACCGTGGAGAACTACACCCTGCAGGAAAGCTATCCCTTCCTCACCGAGAAAGAGCTGGACGAGGCCATGTTCGAGGATGAGGAGGAGGTCCTGGTGGAGGGCTGCGACGGCGAGATCCGGGTGGACTGCTCCCGGACCCTGGTCAACGGCGAGATCCAGGAGAAGCACGTGGTCACCCAGACCGTGCTGTCCGAGCCGGTGAACCAGGTGGTGCGTCAGGGCACCCGGCCCCGTCTCAGCACCGGCACCTACATATGGCCCTTCTCCGAGCAGACCTGGCTCAGCTCCAAGTTCGGCTATCGGGGCGGCGGCGTCGGCTCCAGCTTCCACAGGGGCATCGACCTGGCGGGACATTACGGCGACCCGGTCCTGGCGGCGGACGGCGGCGTGGTCATTTTCTCCGGCGTGTACAGCGGCTACGGCCTGCTGATCGAGATCCAGCATGACAACGGAGACGTCACTTATTACGCCCATAACAGCAAGAATCTGGTGGAGGAAGGGGACATCGTCTACCAGGGAGACATCATCGCGGAGGAAGGCGCGACCGGCGTAGCCACCGGCGTACACATCCACTTCGAGCTCCATCCCGAGGGAGGCGCAGCGGTGGATCCCATCCCCTATCTCCCGGAAGAGGGCACTCCCCCCAGACTTTGATCGTTTGCTTGCGGCTCCGGCATTCGGCCGGAGCCGTTTGTTTGTTCAAGACCGGTCCATACCGGCAGACAGGAGGAATATATGGAGTTTACCACGGATATCTTTTCCCGCTTCAACGAAAAGTGGGCCCTGCTCACCGCAGGTACCGGGGAGGATTTCAACGGCATGACCATCAGCTGGGGCGGTCTGGGCACCCTGTGGGGCAATCCCGTGGCGACGGTGTACGTGAAGCCCATCCGCTACACCTGGCAGTACATGGAGAAATACGGGTTCTTTACCGTGAGCTTTTTCCCGGCGGAATACCGGGACGACCTGATGATCATGGGTTCCAAATCCGGTCGGGACGGGGATAAGATCGCACTGACCCGGCTCACTCCGGCGGCGCTGGAGCACGGCGTCGCCTTCGCCCAGGCGGAGACCACCCTGGTCTGCCGCAAGATCTACTGGCAGGACCTGATCCGGGAGAATATGCCCCCGGAGGTGGCGGAGAGGATCTATACCCCGGAGGAACCGCACAGGATGTATATCGGAGAAGTAGTGGAGATCCTGAGAAAATAAGACCTAAGATAAAGTCTGAGGCACAGCCTGTTGGCTGCGCCTCGTTGTTATTTCTGCCTGTTATGCTTCCGCTTTTTGAGGGAAGCATTTCCACAGGATCCCCAGAGCCAGAAGGGCGCTGATGACGTCCGCGGCGAACTGGGAGATCAGCACGCCCGTGTAACCCGCAGCGGCGGCGGCGATGAGCAGCACCAGGACGAAGACGATCCCCTGGCGGCTCAGAGAGAGCAGCAGGGAGGGCAGAGCCTTGCCCGCCGCCTGGCACAGGCAGGTCATGAGCATGACGACGCCCGCGAACACGCTCCCCGCGGTCTGCCATCGCAGCATGGGGACGCCCAGGCGCACCAGCTCCCCGTCCGGCGTGAGGAGCCGCAGCAGGGGATCGGCGGCCAGACAGATCGCGAGGGTCATGCTCAGGGTGACGGCGCAGAGGAACAGGAGACAGAAGCGGAGCAGCCGCCGGATCTTCTTTTTTTCCCCGGCGCCGGAGAGAAAGCCGAAGAGGGGAACGCCGCCGAAGGAGAAGCCGATGAGGATCATCTGCACGATCATGGTGACCTTGTGGGCGATGCCCATGGCGGCGATGCGCACGTCCCCGTAGACGAGAAGCTTCTGATTCAGGAGGATGGTGCAGACGCTGCCGGCGATGTTGGTGATGGCGGCGGTGACGCCGATGAGCAGGATGTCCTTCAGCAGAGCCCCTTCGATCCGAAGGGTGAACCGGACGGAAAGGGCCCGGCTGCGCCGCAGAACGATGATCAGCAGGAACAGGTCGGTGGAAAAATATCCCGCCAGGGTGGCGATGGCCGCGCCTTCCGCCCCCAGAATGGGGATGAGCAGGGGATCCAGGATGATGTTCACCACGCTGCCCAGCACCGTTCCCGCCATAGAGAGGCCGGACATGCCTTCACAGCGCAGAAGGTTCATATGGATGAAATTCAGCACCACCAGGGGGGCGCCCAGGAGCATGACGGTGCCGTAGGCCGTTGCGTAGGGGAGCGTATCCGGGCTTGCCCCCAGGAGCAGCAGGAAGGGCTCCCGGAAGAGGAGCAGCAGTCCGCCCAGCACAGCCCCAACGATCAGGGCGATCCAGAAGCAGAAGGCGCTGACCCGGGCGGCGGTCTCCTTCTTCTCCTGCCCCAGCAGGCGGGAGACCAGGGAGCTGCCCCCCTGGCCGAAAAGGTTGCCGAAGGCCATGAGGATCATAAAAATGGGGGCGCAGAGGGATACTCCGGCGATGAGCAGGGCATTGCCCGCCCGGGCGATGAAATAGGTGTCCGCCAGGTTATAGACGATGGTGATGATGCTGCTCAGCACCACCGGCAGAGACAGACGGAAGTAGGTGGGGATCAGCCGCTCCGTATCCAGCATGGCGCGTTCCTGTTTCTTTTCCATGGCAGTGCTCCTTTTCCGGATCAGCGATCCAGCTCTTCCAGGGACTGACGCAGCCGGTCCCGGCGGAACTGGTTTTCGTACAGCTCATAATACCGGCCCTTTCTGGCCATGAGCTCCTTGTGGCTGCCCTCCTCCAGGATGCGGCCTCCGTCGATCACCAGGATCCGGTCCGCGTTCCGCACGGTGCTGAGCCGGTGGGCGATGATGAAGCTGGTGCGGCCCTGCAGGAGCTTGTCCGCGGCGGCCTGGATCCGCTGTTCCGAGACCGTATCGATGGAGCTGGTGGCCTCGTCCAGCACGAAGATGGCGGGATCCGCCAGAATGGCCCGGGCGAAGGAGATCAGCTGCTTCTGCCCGGTGGAGAGGTTGCCGCCTCCCTCGCCGGCGTCGGTGTCGTAGCCCTTCTCCAGCTTTTCGATGAATTCGTCCGCCCCCACCAGACGGGCGGCCTCCCGGACCTCCTCATCCGTGGCCTCCAGGCGGCCGTAGCGGATGTTTTCCATGATGCTGCCGGAGAAGAGGTGGGGGGTCTGGAGCACGTAGCCCAGGCTGCTCTGGAGCCAGAGCTGGCTCCGCTCCCGGTAATCCTTCCCGTCGATGCGGATGATCCCCTCCCGGGGCTCGTAGAAGCGGCAGAGGAGATTCACGATGGTGGACTTGCCCCCGCCGGTCTCGCCCACCAGGGCGATGTTTTCTCCGGCTTTCACATGGAGATTGAAGTCGGCGAGCACCGGCTCCCCGGGGAGATACCAGAAGGACACGTGGTCGAAGTCCACGTCCCCCCGGATGGGCTCCCAGTTCTCCTTTTTCGGGTGGAAGAAATCCCCGTATTTTTCAATGACCTCCGGGCTGTCCTCGATCTCGCTGACACACTGGAGCACGTCTGCCACCCGTTCCGCCGCCGCCTGGCAGGACTGGAAGTCCGCGAAGATCCCGGCAAAGTTGCGGATGGGCTCGAACATCATGCTGCCGATGTTGATGAAGAAGTTCAGGGTGCCGATGGTGAGGACGCCCCGCTGCACGTCGTGACCGCCTGCGATGAGGACGCATCCCGTCGCCAGGCTGATCACCAGGCTGGCCAGGGGCATATATACGGCGGAGATGGTGGCGGAACGCATGGAGGCCCGGAACATATCGTGGGTCTCCCGGGCAAACTCCCGGTCGTTCAGCTCCTCCCGGTTCAGGGTCTTGCTGGTCCGGGCTCCCATGATCCCCTCGTTGAAGGAGGAGGTGATCATGCTGTTCAGCCTTCGGGTCTTCCGCTGGTATCTGAGGATCTTCTGCTGGAACCAGACGGAGATCAGCGCCACCACCGGCACGGCGGCCAGGGTGATGAGGGCCAGCTTCAGATTCACCAGGAACATGGCGATGAGGCTGGCTACCACGGCCATGGCCCCCCAGCCCAGGTCGATGCAGGTCCAGGACACCATCTCCATGATCCGGGTGATGTCCCCGGTGAGCCGGGAGATCAGATGCCCGGTGCTGGTTTTGTCAAAATAGCTGAAGCTCATGCTCTGGAGACGGGTGTAGGCCGCCTTCCGCACCTCGGCGTTGAGGTAGGCCTCCAGGTACCCGGCGGAGCGGCAGTAGACCAGGGTGAGTACGGCCATCAGGAGCTGCAGGCCGATGGCCGCCGCCGCAAAGAGCCATACGCGGTCCGTGGTCCCGGGGATCATGAAGCCGTCGATGGCCCAGCGGGACATGAAGGACATGAGGGTATCGATGATCCCGGCAAACATGCCGCCCCCCAGGATCAGAAGGAAATAGTTCTTCTTGGGCGCTGCGAAGCGCAGGATGCTCTTCCAGGTTTTCGGGTCGATGCGCTGGCCTTCGTAATCCTTTTCCTGATCGTTCATGCGGGCTCACCTTCTTCCACCGCGGCGCTCTGGATCTCGAAGGTGCGCCGGTATATGCCCCCTTCCAGGGCCATGAGCTCCTCGTGGGTGCCCTCCTCGGCCACCCGCCCGTCCTTCAGCACGTAGATCCGGTCCGCCTCCATGAGGGTGGTGACCCGGTGGGAGATGATGAGGGTGGTCACCCCCTGCCGCCGGGCCCGGAGGGCGTCCCGGATGGCGGCGTCGGTGCGGGTATCCACGGCGGAAAGGGAGTCGTCGAACACCAGGATGTCGCTGTTTCCGGCCAGGGCCCGGGCGATGGCCAGCCGCTGCTTCTGCCCGCCGGAGAGGGTGACGCCCCGCTCGCCCACCACGGTGTCGTACCCCTGTTCAAAGGCCAGGATATCCTCGTGGACGGAGGCGTCCTTCGCCGCGGCCTCCGCCAGGGCCCGGTCGGGCTCCGGGCTGCGGAGGTCTATATTCTGCAGGATGCTCCGGGAATAGAGGAAGGGCTCCTGGAGCACGATGCCGATATGGCTGCGCAGGTGGGACTTGCGGATCTCCCGCAGGTCCGTGCCCCCGATGGTGATCTTCCCGGAGTCGATCTCATACAGGCGCTGGAGCAGCAGGGTGAGGGTGCTTTTGCCGGAGCCGGTGCCGCCCAGGATGGCGGCGGTGGTGCCCCCGGGGATATGCAGGTCCAGGTGCTGCAGCACCGGGCTGTCCCCGTAGGAGAAGGTCACGTCCCGGAAGTCCACGTCCCCCCGGAGGGAAGGCTCGCTTCCGGTTTCCAGATCCGCTTCCTCCTCTGCCTTGAAGATCTCCTCCAGACGGCCCGCCGCCACCAGGGTGCGGCTGAGCTCGCTCAGTACCCGGCCGAAGCCCCGGATGGGCCAGAAGAAGGTATACACGTAGCTGAGGAACACGGTGAACTGGCCGACGGTGAGCCGCCCTCCCACCGCCAGAAAGATGCCCACGATGAGCACGGCGGCGAACTCCATGCCGCAGAGCACGTCCAGCACCGCCCACAGGGAGGCGAAGGTGCGGTTCACCCGCAGGAGCTCTTTCCGGTTTTCCTCGTTGGCGGCGTTGAACCGGTCCAGCTCGAAGCCGGAGCGGCCGAAGGCCCGCACCACCCGGATGCCGGTGACGTTTTCCTGCATCACGGTGAACAGGCGGCCTTCCGCCTCCTCCTGCACCGTGAAGAGCCTGCCGATGCGCACGTGGAACAGGATGCTCACCGCCGCCACCGGGATCACCATGCCGATGGTGATGAAGGCCAGGGTGGTATTGATGGTGAACATCACCGCTGCACCCACCAGGACCATGAGGATGGTGCGGACGAACTCCAGCAGCATGCCGGAGAGGAAGCGGCGGATGGTATCCACGTCCGTGGTGGCCCGCTGGATCACGTCGCCGGTCTGGGCCGCGGCATGCCAGCGGTAGGGAAGCCGCTGGATATGGGCATAGAGCCGGTCCCGCAAGCGGCGGACGGTGCCCTCCCCGGAACGGGCATTCAGCCTGGCCCGGGCAAAGCGGACGAGGCCGGAGAGAATGGTCATACCCAGCATGGCGGCGGCCATGATCCACAGATTCCGGCGGATGACCTCCACGCCCCCTACGGCGGGGACGAACCAGGAGAAGTACCAGGCCACGTTCACGGGCTTGGCGTCCAGCACGGAGTCGATGGTCACCGCCAGGACCAGGGGGGAGATAAAGCCCAGGATCAGCTCCAGGGCCATGAGCAGAAAGCTCAGGAGGATGGGGAGGCGAAATCCCTTGGTGTAGCGGAGAAGCGCCTTGACGCGCTCTCCCTTGCGGGGCTGCATACGCGGATACCTCACTTTATGGAAATCAAAAAGTCGAAATACTATATCATATTTCGGGGGGAATGAACAGAGGAAACCCCGTTTTTCCGGCGGAGAACGAAATGTTGTGTCTGTCCATCAAAAATCCCGGCACAAAGTTGTGAACCTGTGATATAATAACAAAAATCCGTCATGCCGTGTCTCGGCCCGTTGCGGCGGACGGAGAGAATCGGGAACTGGAGGCTGCCGCCCATGGACAAGCAGGCTCTTCGGATCATACAATTCGTGGATACTTATTTCCCCATGATCGACGGGGTGGTGGTGACGGTGCACAACTATGCCGCCCTGATGAACCGGGAAGGGAAGACCGCCGTGATCTTTCCCCAGCAGAAAAAGAAGCCCGGCGCTTACGAGGGCCTGGGGTATGAGACGGTTCAGGTGAAGCGGGCGGGATTCTCTTTCTCGGAGTACGCGCTGCCCAGCCCCCGGCGCGACCGGGATCTGAAGCGGTATCTGGACGGGTTTCACGCGGATCTCTTCCATATCCATTCCCCCTTCTTCCTGGGGGCTTTCGCGGCGGCCTACGCCCGGAAGCATCATATCCCCTGCGTCGCCACCTTCCATTCCAAGTATTATGACGACGCCCTGAACATCACCGGCTCGAAGCTCATCGCCCGGACGGCCACGAAGTTCATAGTCCGCTTCTATCAGCGGGCGGACAGCGTCTGGGCCTGCTCGAAGGGCACGGCGGAGACCCTGCGGAGCTACGGTTACCGGGGAGAGATCTTCGTCATGGATAACGGCTCCTCCTTCCGGGTGGAAGCGGGGGAGCGGGAAGCCCTCGCCGCCCGGGCGGCGGAGACGTACGGCCTGGAGACGGGGAAGAAGACGATCCTCTTCGTCGGCCACCTCATCTGGCACAAGAACCTCCGCCTGGTGCTGGATACCATGAAGCGTCTGGCGGAGACGGGGGAGGACTGCCGCCTCCTGATCGCGGGGGACGGGTACGACGGGGAGGAGATCCGCAAGTATGCCGATTCCCTGGGTTTTCCCGAGGGTATGGTCCGGTTCCTGGGCCGGATCGACGACCGGGACCTGCTGGCGGGGGTGATCCTGTTCTCCGACCTGTTTTTCTTCCCCTCCGTGTACGACAATTCCCCCCTGGTGCTGCGGGAGGCGGCCTCCCTGGGGCTCCCGGCCCTCCTCACCGCCGGGTCCAACGCGGCGGAGGCCGTCACCAAGGACGTGAACGGCTTCACGGCGGAGGAATCTCCCGAGGCCATGAGCGCGGAGATCCGGCGGATCTTCGGAAATGAGGAGCTGCGCCGGGCTGCGGGAAAGAGCGCGGAGACCACCGTGGCCAAGACCTGGGAGCAGATCGTGGCGGAGGTGCAGGAGAAATACCGGCAGGTGATCGAAGAATACCGGCAGGAGCACGGGGAGAACTGAGCCCCCGGAAGACAAGGAAACAGAATAAGGCAGGCCGCGCGGAGAACCGTGCGGCCTGCCTTTTTCTCTGATAGGTCGACTGGGGTACGGGAAACGGGTCTCAGCCCGCCGCCGGAAGGAGAGGGGTCATGAGTTGATCTCCGTGATATAGATGGCGCCGCCGCCCACGCTGTGGACACCACTGCCGACCACGTTCTCCACCATGGTAATGGTGATCTTCAGGCCCGCTCTCACGTAGTTGAAGAGCTCGTCGGTACTCGTGATCGAAATGGTCGTGATTGCCGCTGCGTTGCCGACCATCATCACGCGCACGTTGCTCAGGCTCAGGGCCGCCCACCCGGCGGCGCTCATCAGATAGAGGGTATCCTTGTCGCGCATGAGCGCTTTTTCGTTATCCACGTTCAGGGTCACGGTCCGGACGCCGGTGGCGTCCCCGTTCCCGGCGGGCAGGAAATGGAGGGTGTAAATGCCCGAGGAGCTCTTGCTGTAGGCGGCAAAACCGGTTTTCTTCGGAGCGGAGTCGAGGGCCAGGTCGCACATGGCTGCGCCGTTCAGATAACCGCTGTAATAATTGACGACGCGGCCGTTCACATAGACGGAGCTTGACGGTTCCTTGCTGGTAATGTAAATACAGCTGCTGACGTAGAGGCTGGCCTTTGAGGTGACGGTCACCGCGCCGCTCAGCTTGCTGATCTTGGTATCGTCGGCGTCCTTCACGTAGACCCTGACCTTGTAGGTCCCCGCCTCCGAGGGGGTGTAGCTGAAGGTTTTGGCGGTGCTGTAGGACCGGGTGGCGATCCTGCTCCCGTCCTTGTAGAGGATGAAGTAATACTTCAGCGTCCCGGAGCCTCCGGAGGCGGTCGCCGTCCAGGTGATCTTCTCGTCGGTTTCAGCGGAGGTCTTGTTCGCTTTCACGCTGCTGATGGTGATCCCGGCTTCGGCGACCGTCACGGCGCTGCTCAGCTTGTTGATCTTCGCGCCGTCGGCGTCCTTCACATAGACCCTGACCTTGTAGGTCCCGGGCTCCGGGGGGATGTAGCTGAAGGTTTTGGCGGTGCTGTAGGACCGGGTGGCGATCCTGCTCCCGTCCTTGTAGAGGATGAAATAATACTTCAGCGTTCCGGTCCCACCGGAGGCGGAGGCGGTCCAGGTTACGGCCGCGCCGACACTGACGGAGGTTTTGTCCGCCTTGAAGCTGCTGAGAGTGAGGGGGGCCACCGTGACGGCGGCGCTCAGTTTGTTGACCTTGGTGCCGTCGGCGTCCTTCACGTAGACCCTGACCTTGTAGCTCCCGGCTTCCTCGGGGGTATAGCTGAAGGTGTTCGCGGTGTCGTAGGACCGGGTCTTGATCTTG
>JAFZVM010000064.1 GCA_017617795.1 Oscillospiraceae bacterium | reverse complement strand
GGTGGCATGGCATCGGAACGTGACGAATCCCGCAGCGAAGCTGTTCCTGGGTGTCATCCGGGAACTGTTTGATTAAGCCCAACAACTGAATACCGAGCCGGTATTTCGAGCCGATGCGCCTAAAGAACACCATGGCGCTTTGGCCTGAGTTCCAAAACTCACAGGGTCGGAAGGGAAACCTCCCGGCCTCCCATGACGCGGCTTTGGCCGCCAGGAAAGAAATCACCGCCGTAAACCGTCGCCCAAAGTGGGAGATGGCGTTTTTACGTGCTGTTTGTGAAGTCTTCTGTGTTTTGCAGAGGACTTCATTTTTCGGCGCAGGCGGAAACATATGAAGGAGGGCTCATTATGGTCATCACGGTCGGGGGAAGCTACGGAAGCGGAGGCAAGGCCATCGCCCAGAAGCTGTCGGAGCTCCTGGGCTATAAGCTCTGCGACGACGATATCATCGCCGAGGCAGTCAAAAACAGCGGCGTGGATCTGACGGAGGAAACCTTCCGTTATTTCGACGAGAGCCTGGGTAAGGCCCCGCTTTCGGAATTGACCCGGGTCAGCGCCATCCAGAAAAGCAGCTATCTGGGCGTCGTCAGTACCCTTTCTCTGGATGTGACGCCCCTGGACAGAACAATGGCGCAGGCTCAGCGTACGGTGCTGAAGCGCTTTGCCGACGAGGGAGACTGCATCCTTAAGGGACGCTGTGCGGACTACTATCTCGCGGGACGTGAGGACGTGCTCAGCGTTTTCGTCATCGACAATGAGGAAAACTGCCTGAGCCGCATCATGGAATACTATCCCGAGCTGACGGAGAAGGAAGCCAAAAAGCTCATCAGAAAGACGGACAAGCGCCGCCAGGATTATTATGCGTTCTTTACGGGAAAACGCTGGGGCGATCCGTCCAACTACAGTTTGTACCTCAACTGCGCCATGCTCGGCGGAGCCGATCTGGCCGCGAGGATGCTGGCTGCGGCCGTAAGGAGCAGCTGCCAGGACGAGTAAGCGAGTCGGCGGCATGAAGAGTGACAGCGAGGGCATGATCCGCCTCCGCCGCACGGCCGATGGCGCGGAGGAGGAGCGGGCAGGCGCTTCCGGGAAGCGCCTGCCCCTTCCGGCGATCCTGGCGGCGGCGCTCTTTTTCCTGTTCTGCGCCTCCCTCCTCTTTGCCGTTCCGTATCGGGATTTCGTGTATTCTCCGGCCTGGGTCTTCGTATCCGTGCGCCGACGCATGGAAGAGCTGCATCGCTTCCTCTTTGCGGGGGGTTCGCCCTTCGGTGCGACCTTCTGGCAGATGCTGGCTGTGATCCTGGCAGGCGCGGCCCTCTCGGCCTGCGGCGCTTCCCTCAAGGGCAGCTTCCGCAACGCCATGGCGGGACCCAGCACCATGGGCGTCATGGCGGGAGGCAGCCTGGGCACGCTGCTCTATCTCCTGCTTTTTGTTCCGGGCGGGACAAGCGGCGCGACCGGGGCATTCGACGCTGCCGCCTATGCCTCCCGGAGCTTTTTTCAGCTGTACGGGCGGCCCTTCTTTACCCTCGCGGGCTGCTTCCTGGGCGTTGCGCTGATCCTGGGGGTGGCTTTCGCCGCAGGGCGCGGTCGGCTGTCGGCCCCGGCCATGATCGTCTCCGGCACGGTGTTTTCCATCCTCATTCAGAATCTCTCCGCGATCATTCAGTATTTTATGATCGTGAAGGACCCGGCCGATCCCCGGATCCAGGCCATCCGGGACCTGATGATGGGCTCCTTCAGCGGCATAAGCAGCGGCCGGACCCTGCTCCTGCTGGGCGTGCCGATCCTGCTGGGCCTGAGCCTGCTCCTGATCCTCTCCCCAAGGATGGACCTGCTCTCACTGGACGAAGCGGAAGCGATCTCCCTGGGCTTTCCCATCCAGCGATACCGGCTGGCGCTGGTCGCCGTCAGCACGCTCCTGACCGCCGTGACGATGTCCTTCTGCGGCCATATCGGCATGCTAGGCTTCATGGCGCCTCTGCTGGGGCGCAGGCTGGCCGGACCCGGACTGCGCCGCCAGCTGCCCGTGGATCTGCTGCTGGGTGCGATCCTGCTGCTGCTTATCTTCGACGCGGCCACTGTGGCGGGGCTCAGTGACTATTTGAATCTCTTTACCAGCGGCATCGGCTGTGTGGTGATGCTGGGCATGCTCCTGCTGAAAAAGGAGGGCAGCAAATGAAGCTCTCTTCGGAAAGGCTGCGCAGCGAATGGCTGCGGGAGCGGAGGCGTGAACGCTCCCGGTTTTTAGCCGCCGGTCTGCTGACGGGGTTGGTTTTCCTCCTCTGCTGCTGCTTCCGGGCCAACGCCTGGGCCTACGGAGAAAAATTCATCCCTCTCGTTTATCTGAAAAACCTGGGCCTGGCCCTTCGGGTGCTGTTGGGACGGGCGCTGCCGCCCGTCTCGGGAGAGGCACGGGTGCTGTATCTCGGCGCGCTTTCCCGACTGCGCAGCACGGCGATGGCGCTGCTCTCCGGCGCAGGGCTTTCCCTGGCCGGGGCGGTGTTTCAGAATGCCTGGCGCAATCCCATGGCTTCGCCCGGCATGCTGGGGGCGACGGCGGGCGTCCGCCTGGGAAACGTATTGCTCATCACCCTCTTTTCCGCCGCTGCGATCGAGCATGTGTTCCTGCGCTATGCTTTCTGCTATGGCTTCAGCGCCCTGTGCGTCGGCTTCGTGATGCTGCTGGGCAGCCTGGCGGGGGGACGCCGCCGGGAGATCTCTGTACTGGAAATGGTCATGGCCGGTTCCGTGCTTTCCTCCGGCCTGAATGTGGCGACCATGTATCTCATGTATCGGCTGGAGGACGATGCGCTGCTTCTTTTTGAGGAACTGAGCTTCGGGATGCTGGAGCAAACGGACGCCGTCAGCAACGCCGTTTTCTTTATCGTGATGCTCGGCTCGATGCTGCCGCTGCTGCTGCTTCGAACCCGGCTGAACCTGCTGGGCGCGGACCGACTGGAGAGCGCCGCCATGGGCGTCAGCATCCGGCCGTTGCGGCTGCTGGCGCAGTTCTGCGGGGTCGTCATCGCCGTGTGTGCCATGGTGCACTGCGGGGAGCTGGGGATGCTCGCCCTGGTGATCCCTCATGCGGTGCGGCGGTTTGCAGGGGCGGAAATGCGCCGCGTATGCGTCTTTGCCTCTGCCGCAGGGGGCTGTGTGATGATGCTGGCCCGTCTGCTGTGCAGCTTCTTCCACATCCTCTCCGAGCCTGTGCCGGCGGCGTTTTTCGTCAACCTGATCCTTACGCCGCTCTTTATCGTGATCCTTGCGAGGGGAAGGGGGGAACTGAAGTGAGGTTTGAAGTGCGGGACCTGGCCTGTGGCTATACGCCGTCTGCGCCGGTGCTCCGCCATGTGAACCTGCTGCTGGAACCGGGGGAGATCTGCTGTGTGCTGGGGCCCAACGGCGTCGGCAAGACCACACTGTTCCGCACGTTGCTGAACCTGCTTCCGTCCCTGGCTGGTACGGTCGCCATTGACGGCGAGGATACGCGGCGATGGAAGCCGCGTCAGCTTTCCCGCGTCGTCGCCTATGTGGCCCAGGCCCATATTCCGACCCAGCCCTTCCGGGTGCGGGAGGTCGCCATGATGGGGCGCCTCGGCCTTCTCAGCGCCGCCGCACAGCCGGGACGCCGGGATCATGAGCTGGTGGAGCAGGCGCTGGAGGATGTGGGCATCCGCCATTTGCGTGACAAGATCTACACAGAGATCTCCGGAGGCGAGAGGCAGCTGCTCATGATCGCCCGTGCGTTGGCTCAGCAGCCGAAGCTGCTCATTATGGACGAACCCACGGCCAATCTGGATTACGGGAACATGGCACGGGTGATGCAGTGCATCCGGCAGCTGGCTGCTTCCGGCATCTCCGTGCTTTTTACCAGCCACATGCCGGATCAGGCGTTTTACTGCCGTGCCAAAACCCTGCTTCTGTGCAGGGGCGGCGCGCCTCGCTTCGGCCCGGCGGAGGAGGTTCTCAGCGAGCGAAGCCTGCAGGAAGCCTACGGCACTGCGATCCAGGTATTTGAAGTCGTCGGCGCGGGGGAAAGGCCGCTGAGGCTCACCGCGCCAAGATTTGAGGAATGAGAACAATGATGGAAAAGATCGTTCATCTGGAGCATGAAGATCAGCAGACGCTGATGCCGGAGGCGGAGGCCGCTTCTGCGGGCCGCCGGATCGCCGAGATCGTGGCGAATATCGAGACCGTCATCCGGGGGAAGCATGAGCAGGTGGAACTGACGGTTCTGTGCCTGCTGGCGGAGGGCCACGCTCTCATCGAGGATATCCCCGGCGTGGGAAAGACCAGCCTGGTCAACGCTCTTTCGAAAACGGTGGCCTGCGACACCAAGCGCATCCAGTTCACGCCGGACGTGATGCCCTCCGACGTGAGCGGTTTTTCCGTCTACAACCAGAAAAGCGGCGAATTCGAGTTCCGCCCGGGCGCGGCCATGAGCAACATCGTCCTGGCGGACGAGATCAACCGGGCCAGCGCAAAGACCCAGAGTGCATTGCTGGAAATCATGGAGGAGCGGCAGGTGACGGTGGATGGGCATACCTATCCCCTACGCCCGCCCTTTATGGTGCTGGCGACCCAGAACCCCATCGACTCCCTGGGCACCTATCAGCTGCCGGAGGCTCAGATCGACCGCTTTATGGTGAAATTCTCCCTGGGATACCCGGATTTTTCCGACGAGGTGGAGGTGCTGCTTTCCGGCAGGCAGGCGAAACGGGAGATCCGCAGCGTCGTCACCGCCGGGCAGGTGAACGAGCTGATCGAAAGATGCAGCAGCGTTTTCATCAGCCGGGCGGTGGCGGGCTATATCGTGCGTATCGCGGAAGCGACCCGGACCCATGGGGATACGCGCCTCGGCGCATCTCCCCGGGGAAGCATCGCCCTGGCCGCCATGTCCCGGGCCTATGCCCTCAGCCGGGGCCGGGGATACGTCCTGCCGGACGACGCAAAGACGATGGCTCCTTATGTCCTGGCCCATCGGCTGATCCTCTCCCAGAAAGCCCGGAGTGAAAAGATGGATCCCCAGGATCTGGTGAAGAGCATCGTGGGGCAGGTCCCGGTGCCCGTAGGCGCGGACGGTCGGCCGTGAAGCGTTTTTTTTGCCGGGCGGGAAAGCTTCTCCTGCTGCTCCTGTGCCTGGCAGCTTCCGCCCTGCCCGCTGTCTATACCGGTTCGGTTTACGGTTATCTTCCGGTACTGCTGCTGGTCAGCGCTCTGGTCCTGTCTCTTTTCTGGCTGCTGCCGCTGCGGCGCGGCCTGTATGTCGCCCTGTCCGGAGAAGACGTCCGCTGTCCCCGGGGCGGGGTCATGACCATTGGCATACTGGCAGAAAACCGCTCTCCCTTCCTTTGCCCGAAGGCCATCGCCGCTTTCCGGGTCTCCGATCCGCTGGGAGGCGCTGCGGGAGAGCGCATCTTTACCTTTTCCCTGGGAGGGCGGCGCAGCGCCCGGCTGGAGCTGGAGCTGGACATGCCCCATGTCGGCTGCTGCGAGATCGGGATCCGTGAGCTGCGGGTCTTCGGCTTCTTCGGGCTGGCTTCCCTTTCCATCCCCTGCGTCGGCAGCTTCAGCGCTCTGGTCATGCCCAGGCTTTGGGAAGCGGAGACGCCGGAATACCGCGGGACGGAGCTCAGGGATTCCGACCGGGACAGCCGCGTGACGGCAGTGGGCGGCACGGACTATACAGGCGTTCGGGAATACGCCATCGGGGACCCCATGAAGCAGATCCACTGGAAGCTCTCGGCACACAGCCGCGGCTACGTCACCAAGCTGCAGGAGAGCAGCCGCCGGCAGGAGTTCGCCGTTCTCCTGGATTTCTGCGCGGCGGAGGCGGCGGACGATACGCTGCTGGAATTCAACGACTGCCTGATCGAGACGGCGCTTTCCCTGGCTGCCGCCGTTTCCCGGCAGGAGGCGGAGTGCGCCCTCCTGTATGCGGATGCTTCCGGCAGCCTTCAGCGCAGCGTCCGGCCGGACGAGGAGGCGATCCCGGCGCTTCTGCGCAGCTTCGCCAATGTCCGCGGGGAGGGCGACGGCGGTTTTCCGGATGCCGTGGCCATGCTCCGGCAGGAGGCCCGAAGCGCCAACCGGGCGGCCCATGTATTGGTCGTCACCGCTCGCGTAACTGAGGAGCTGCTGGCGGAGTTGCAGCTCGTGAAGCATCAGCGGCGCAACCCGGTGCTTTTCCGCGTGGTCCCGGCCGCCTGGACCAGCCGGGAAAGAGACGACGAAGCCCTGCGCCTCCGTGCGCTGGATGCTCTGGAGATCCCCTTTCATCTTGTTTCGATAACGGAGACGGTGTCAGCATGACGATCATCAGGAAAGCGCCGGGAGGCCTGCTGTTTTTGCTCGCTTGCGCTTCCCTGTGCGCTGCGGTTCTTTCCGGCCTGGATCCCGCCGCTCCGGTTTCGGCGCGCTGCCTGGTGCTGCTTGCCGTTGCCGCGGTTTGCTTTGCGCTCAGCCGGACGCGGGCGGGCACGGCGATGCTGTTCCTGCTTGGCTCTTTCATCTGCGCAGGCGCCCATTTCCTGGGCTTCCCCATTCCGCCCTGGAGCCTGCCCCTCTTCTGCTTTTCCGTGCTGGGGCTTTTCATCTGGCGGGGCGTCCGCCGCTCCCTTGGCTCGGCGGATGCCGGGACGGTCAGCCCGGGCGCAGCGGCCCTCCAGATCGGGCTCTTTTCCCTGCTGGCCCTTGGGCTGGCAACGACCCTCTGGTTCGGCGCAGTCCGCCCCTTTTCCCCACCCACCAGAGAACTGAAGCTGATTACGGAGCTGAAACGCATGGAGCTGCTGGCAGTACTGGGCGTTTCCCGAACGGAGATCGTTCTTTCCGTGGATCCGGAGCTGGAGTCGGAGCTGCCGCCGGAGGACTGGCAGGAGGGCGGCGGAGGCGGAGAGAAAGAAAGCGCCGCTGTGGACGACGCCGGGACGGAAGCATCGGAGCAGGAGCTGCCGCCGGAGGACGGGCAAGGCAAAGAGCGGGAAGGGGCGGAGGCCGTCGGCTATGCGCTGCCCGGATCCCGCGCTTGGCTTGCGCTCCCGGTGCTTCCCCTGCTGGCGGCTTTGTTCATCGTCCTGCGCATCCTGAGCAGGCGGCGCTGGGAGCGGGCGGTGAAGGCCCTTTCCCCGGAGGAAGCGGTGGTGAACTATTATCGCTTTTTCCTTAAGCGCCTGTCCGGGGCCGGGCTGCGCCGTTCCGGGAGCCAGACGCTGCGGGAATTTGCCGCTCTCCATGCTCCGAGGCTTGCGCCGTTGCTGCCGGAGGATTGTGATTTTTCCGCACTGACGGAGCTTTATGAGCGGGCCTACTACGGGCTTGGCAGGGTAACGGCGGAGGAGCGGGCAGCGGTGGAAATGGCCTATGCTTTCTTTCCCGCCGCTCTGAGGAGAAACAGGGCTTCTCTGCGAAAATAATAACGGTATCGGTGCGCTTCGCCCTGCGGCGAAGGCGTTGATATAGAAATCATTATAAAGGAGAGAAAACATGCGCAGACAAAGCAAGAAATGGCTCAGCCTGCTGCTGGTCCTGGTACTGGCATTCTCGTTGAGCACGGCATCTCTTGCCGCCTCGGACGGGACCGTTCCCGGCGGCGGCGACATCAATTCCGAACAGGAAGCCACAAAGGGCTATACCTACAGCGCGCCTACGGAGCCTATGGCGGTGGATGAAGGCATCATCACCGCATCGGCCCACCGGGCGGCTTCCCCGATCCTGGGCATGATGGGCCTGAACGCCACCTCCGGCTTCGGCATGATCAACGGCGGCGCGCCCAAGGATCTGGACGATGCACAGACCCGCTTTGCCCTGGGCGTCTGGGGCACCGGCCTGAACGACAGCCCCGACCCCTATTACTGGAATTACTTCTATAATTTCTATGCGCAGGCCAACGGGCTCCCCACGGTGGACGACGCTCTCATCAACGGCGACGTAGCTGCCAGCCCCGGCATGGCCGACGGCAACCTCCAGGAGGAATTTGGCAATATTTCTTATTCCCTGGCCACCCGGCCTCAGATCCTGGTGGGCGTCCAGACCAGGGGCGCTGCCGCCGACGATACCAGCGGCTATGACGAGCAGCTGGCCGCCATCCACGGCTTCACCTCTGACAGCCCCTACTATCACGAAGGCGACGAGAACTATTCTCCCGAGCTGGTCAGCTATCAGTTCACCTACCTCAAGGACATGATCCAGTCCGTCTACCGCCTGGCCGACGCGGTCAAGGCGGTGGAGAAGGCCAGCGGGAAGACCACCCGCTACGGCGACGTGACGGAGATCGCCAAGCATTATGAGAAATATGTCTACGGCCTGATCGCCTACGTTCAGGAGGAACTGGCCTCCAAGGGCCTGCCCATGAAGACCGTGGCCGTCGTCACCGCCATCAATGACGATGGGACCTATACCCTGGCGGATTCCGTGGCCCGCAGCGCTACCAGCCTGGTGCGGGCATATGAGTATACCATGTGCGTTTCCGAGAGCCTGGTGGACAAGCTGGGTTCCACCACCGCCACCCTGGACGAGTTGCTGACAGCGGACGCCATCGTCACCATCAATAATCAGAACATCTCCAACAGCGCCATGCTGGAATCCTTCGGTGACAAGAGCTACGACGGCATCCTGGTCGCCAGCCAGCCCGCCACCCTCTACGGCATCACCATGAACTCCGTGGAAAACGCCATGGGCAACGCCTACGTGGTGGGAAGCATTTACAGCGATGTGCTGGATCTGGATCCCGTGGAGCTCTGCGCCTATTTCTACTACCACTTCCTGCACGTTTCCGATCTGGACAGCGTGCAGACCATGATCAGCACCAACTTCGAAAAGACCATTCTGCCTGCAGGCGTGAGCACCACCCTGACTGCCGGTTATCTGGAGAAGGTCGCTGAGCAGCTGGATAAGGGCGAAGCATATTTCCTCGCCAACAGCGAATCCTTCACCGGTCCCGCCAACGAGAATATCGGCATCAGCGACTGGCATCTCGCCCTGACGATCTACTTCCAGAACGGCGAAAACAAACCGGAGCTGCTCAAGAGCTATACCTCTGCCTCCCTGGCTGCGCTGGCAGAGAGCGGCATGCCCGCTTACGTCTACTATCAGAAGGACGTGGCAAAGGCCGTGGTCGCTACGGAATACGTGACCCTGGATGCGCTGCTGAGCGACGCCGGCGCGACCTTCGCCGCTGGGGACAGCCTCAGCTTTACCTGCTCCGACGGGCCCTACACCAAGGGTGATTTCAGCTATGAAACCATGATGAAGCGCCAGCGCGGCGTGGACGATCAGGGCGGCCTGGTGCCTGTCGCACTGGCGATCACCTGGAATAACGGCGAGCTGGAGGGCGGCGCTGAAGCCATCGCCGCTCTGGCGAAGAACACAGGCAGTCTCCGCTTTGTTTCCGGTATGACTGCGGAGGAAAAGGAAGGCGCACAGACCGCCGCAGGCAACCGCATGCCCTCCGGCGTCGTGGCCATCACGATCGTCAGCCCCGCGCCGAGCGCAGTAGCCAGCCCTCAGAGCCTGCGCATCGACGGGGAGGCAAAGACCGCCGAGTATTACAATATCAACGGTGAAAACTACTTCAAGATCCGGGATCTGGCCGCGCTGCTGTCCGGCACCGCCAACCAGTTCGGCGTGGAATATGACAAGGCTGCCCGCACGATCGTCGTTACCACCGGCGCAGCCTATGTGCCCGTGGGCGGCGAGCTGACCGTGGGCGGAAGCGACGTTTCGACCGTTGTGCTCAGCGATCAGACCCTGCGGATCGACGGCGTCGAAAGGGCGCTGCGTGCCTACAACATCGGCGGCTATAATTTCTTCCGTCTGCAGGACCTGAAGCTCCTGGGCTTCGATGTGGCCTATGACGCCGCAAGTGACACGATTCTCGTGACTACCCGCTGAAAAAGAAACGCATCCGCCCATCCCCGGCCGGGGGATGGGCGGATGTGATCCGGAAGGGAGGGGATCTGCCTGCGCCGCTTTGCTTTTTTCATCGTCTTTCTTTGCGTTCTCTGCCTGAGTATGGCCGGATGCAGGCAGAGCCCCGTCCTGACTGAGACGATCTACCGTTATGAAGCGCCGGAGCCGGAACCGGAGCTGGAAATGCTGGATCCGGGGGACGCGGGTGAAATAAACGAGGATTTCTCCCGCGAGCAGGATCCGGAGGCGGAAACGCCCCGGGCCGAGGAACCTCAGGAGGCGGCCCCCGCCGAACCGGAACCGACGCCGGAACCCATGCCGGAGCCTACACCGGAACCGACGCCGGAACCGACGCCGGAGCCTACACCGGAACCCACGCCCGCAGCAGAGATCGACTATGCGCCGAACGCGGACCCGGATGTGCCCAGTGGCCAGACGCCCGGGCAGAGCAGCGATTCCACGGGCGGAGAGGCGCCGCTGGAGGCTGAGGCGGAGGGGGCGGAGGAAACGCAGACGCCGGAGGAGGAAACAGGAGATTCGCCTGCTTTGCCGTCCGATGAAACGCCGGAAAGCGAGGCGTCTGAGGAGCCGCTTCACGGCAGGGAGGTCTACGACGCCGCCGGGCGCACGGTGGAGCTGCCGGAACAGGTGGATTCCGTCGCCGCCACGGGCCTTGCCGCGCAGCTGGCGGCCATGCTGGGCGGCAGCGACTGCCTGGTCGGCGCGGACAGCGAGGTCCTCGCTTCTCCCCTTACCAGGGCAGCTTTCCCGGAGCTTCGCGCCGATCCCTTCTGGTCCGGCAGCGGAGACCGGGGCATGACCGGGGAAGGCTTCGCACAGCTGCTGGCGGCTTCGCCCCAGGTCTGCTTTGAATGGAGTGGGGTTGCCTCTTTCACCCAGGAGCAGCAGCGGCAGTTGGAGGAAGCCGGCGTCGCCCGGGTCGTGCTGCCCGCCCTGACGAGCCGAGAAGCGCTACAGACCGCTGCGGCCCTCATCGGCCAGGTCCTGGGGGAGAGGGCGGACGGCGCAGACGCCTCTGCCGCCGCCGAGGCTTACAACGCCTGGGTGGACAAAGTGTTCCGGGAGGTGTCGTCCCGCTGCGCGGGCACGGAGCTCTCCTGCCTTTTTATCGCAGGCTGGGATGCAGACGCCGCCTATACTCTGAACAACGCCGCCTTTGCGCAGCGCACGGGCCGAGGCCTGGCCTTTGCCTATTCCCCGAAAAAGATGCAGCTTGTCAGCGCCTGCATGAGCGCGGCTGGACTGACCAACGAATCCACCCGCATCCGTTCCCTCCACCGGGACGGGGATTACGTCTATGTTGCGCCAATGTTCCATCAGTTCGATCCTGCGGTGTCCGGCGACCGGGCGGTCTATTATTCCGGGGCCGGTGAATTCGGCGCGGCTTACGACCTTTTTGTGGCGCGGCAGGTGACGCAATCCCTCTACTATCAGTTGGGCAGCTCGGATTTCCCGGCGATCGTGGTTGCCGATGAAAATGTCAAGGCGCAACTGGAGGCCGATTTCTTCTGGCAGTACAGAGAAAGCGACGCCAACGGCTTCGTCGTGATCGACGGCAGCAGCTATTATCGCGGCGTCAACGGACCGTACCGGGTCTTCGTCCAGCCTGCAGGGCTCGGTGATTGGGCGTCCGGCGCGCTGGATTCTCCGCTGGAAGCCTATTGGCTTGCGTGGAAGCTTTTGGGGGCGATGGACAGGGAGGAGATGCTGGAGCGGGCGGCGGATTTTTACCGGGATTTCCTCGGGCTCGACCTGGATGAAGCCGAGCTGAACGGCATCTTCGGCGGGTAAGCCCGGTTTCGGAGGAAGGAGCGAAGCAAATGTTGACCGTTCTCACGCCGGAGGAGGCGCTGCAGGTGATCGTGGAGACCTTCCGGCCCTGTCCGGAAATGGAGCTCGTCCCCTTTTCCGAGGCTTGCGGCCGCATCCTCATCCGGGACGTTGTGCCTGCCGAAGCCATTCCGGGCTTTGACCGCAGCACCGTGGACGGGTACGCCCTCCGGGCCGCCGATACCTTCGGATGCTCCGATTCGCTGCCCGCCATCCTGCGTTTGCAGGGGGAGATCCGGATGGGAGAAGCCGCGGAAGCGGCGCTGGAACCCGGCGCCTGCATGGCGGTCCCAACCGGCGGCGCTCTGCCGCCCGGCGCGGACGCCTGCGCCATGCTGGAATACG
>JAFZVM010000063.1 GCA_017617795.1 Oscillospiraceae bacterium | reverse complement strand
TGATTCTGTTGCTCAAATACTCGCGTACTATTTGGACCTTCTTTTCTACGCTTACCTTTTCTTTTCGTGGCATAAGATTGCTCCCCCTATGTTTGACAGTGTTTTTCTTTTTCACTGTCTCTCATAGAGGGAGCATATCACGAACGCGCCGGGGGCCTTTTCATATGCGCTTGACGCGGAGGGCGGATGCCGATACAATCAGGACAGGAGAATAACGGGAAGGAGCGGAACACATGGGTAATTTTGAAAACGCAAAGGTCAAGGTGCGGGAGGGCTGGCTCCAGGGCTATACCCAGGGCAGCCTGAAGATCTTCAAGGGCATCCCCTATGCCGCGCCGCCGGTGGGGGCCCTGCGCTTCCGTCAGCCCCGGGATCCGGGCTGCTGGCGGGGGGTGCGGAAGGCGGTGCAGTATTCCGCCGCGGCGATCCAGCAGGTAATGGAGCAGGAGGATCTGCCCGCCAACGTGCACGGCGTGCCGCAGATGCTGGCTCCCTCCCAGTACGAGGAGGACTGCCTCTACCTCAACGTATGGAGCCCCGCGAAGACGGCGGAGGACCGGCTTCCGGTGTTCATCTGGGTCCACGGCGGCGGCATGGTGGCAGGCAGCGGCTGCGAGGTGGTGTGCGACGGCAGCGGCTTTGCCTCCCGGCGGGACGTGATCGTGGTGACCATCAACTACCGGCTGGGCTTCTTCGGTTTCTTCGCCCACCCGGATCTGACGGCGGAGGCGGGCGGCAGCTCCGGCAATTACGCCCTTTTCGATATCCGCAAGGCCTGCGAATGGGTGAAAAACAACATCGCGGCCTTCGGCGGGGACCCGGATCGCATCACCGTCGCCGGACAGAGCGGCGGGGCGGCGGCCTGCGGCGCTCTCCACGCTTCCCCCCTGATGAAGGGGCTGATCCAGCGCCTTTCCATCGAGAGCGGCCCCATCTTCTACGGCTTCATGCAGCCCCAGGACCGGAGCGTCTACGAGGCAAAGGGCGTGGAGTTCATGGAGCACATCGGCTGCAAAAGCATCGAGGAGCTGCGGCAGCGGGACGCCTGGGAGCTTTTTGACGAATACAGCAAATGGAGCCCCGGCATGATGGGGGGCTTCAGCTTCTGCGTGGACGGACAGTTCCTGCCCAGGCCCTACGGGGAGATCATGGAGGCCGGGGAATTCAACGATTTTGACGTGATGATCGGCTCCTGCGCCCAGGAGTTCCCCGCCGCGGACCCGGAGAAGTTCACGGTGGAGGATTTTGAGAAGTACCTGGCGGAAGCCTTCCCGGACCGGCTGGAGGACATGAAGAGATGGTACCCCGCCGCAGACGGGGTCATGGCCGCCAAGCAGATCTCCACCATCAGCTCGGATATGATGCTCATGGGCAGCGTGAAGGTCGGTGAGCTCTGTGCGAAATACGGCCGTCGGGCCTTCGTCTGGCTCATGACCAAGGAGAACGAAACGCCCCGGGGCCATGCCGCCGGGAGCCCCCACTGCGCCGAGATGCCCTATGTCTTCGGCCGGGTGGACAAGGGGGAGCGGAATCCCTTCTTCGACTACCACTGGGTGGGGGCGGACTACGATTTCATGGAGCTGATCCAGGGGTACTGGCAGACCTTCTGCGCCAAGGGCGACCCCAACGGGGAGGGCCGTCCGGAGTGGAAGCCGTACCGGGAGACCTTCGACGTGTGCGAGCTGGGGAACGACTCCCATATGTTCACCCCGGAGCAGCAGGAAAAGTACCGATATTACCGGGACAAGCTCTCCTCGGGCAAATACACCGCCGTCACCTTCGGCATGCCCCGTTTCGTGCCCATGGGCTGAACCGAGATAAAAGACGCCCCGGATCGCGTGATCCGGGGTGTTTTGCCGTTTTCGCCTCAGGTCATCAGCACCGCCCGGCAGGGGGCGCCGTCCGAATCTCCCAGGTTCAGGGGCAGGGCGCTGAGGAAATACCGTCCGTCCGGCACCCGCTGCAGGCGCAGTCCCTCCAGCAGGACCTTCTCCGCCCCCAGCAGGATCAGATGCACCTCCATGGGAGCCTCCTCCGGCCCCACGGTCTGGCTCTCCACCCCCAGGAGGCGCAGAGAGGACGCCGCGAAGACCCGGGCCGCTTCGGCGGTGACCGTACATTCTCCCCGGAGGAGGAGCCGCTGACCCGCCCCGGCCCTCTCCGCCAGGCGCAGGACGGCCTCTGCCCGCTCCCCGGTCAGTTCCCCGACGCAGGTGCAGACGAAGGCGGGACCCAGGAAGATCTCCGGATCCAGCGCCCCGATGGTCTTCCCATCCCGGAGGAAATGGAAGGGGGCGTCCGCGTGGGTGCCGTTATGGGCGCAGAGGCTCAGGGCGGTGAGGTTGTACAGAGCTCCCTCCGCCATGCTGCTGATCCGCTCCCGCTTCGGGGCGGGATCCCCGGGGTATACCCGGCAGGAAAACAGCTCCTGAGAAATATCCAGGATCATGGTCCGTTCTTCTTATTTTTTCCCTGAGAGCAGGTCAACCGCGCCGCCCAGGATGGTACCCAGGATCCCGTCCGCCGTGGTCTTCTCCCCCTTCAGCACCTTCACCGCCGTTTCTTTGGCGGTCTTGTCCGCCGCCCGGTACAGCTCCACCAGCTTCTTCTCCGCCGCGGTGAGCTTCAGCTCCTCTTCCTTCTTCGCCGCAGGCTTCTTGGCTGCGGTCTTCTTGGCCGCGGAGGGCTTGCTCCCCTCCTTCGCCGCGTTCAGAAGAGAGGCCTGGGTCACGCCGGTGGCCTTGGCGATGGCCTTCAGCTGGGCCTGGCTCAGCTCGATCTCTCCCCGTTCCGCCTTGCTGACGTCCGCCGCAGTGAGACCGGCGATCTTCTTCGCCAGCTGTTCCTGGGTGAGCTTCGCGCCGGTGCGGGCTTCCTTGATGAGGGGTCCTACCTTGTTTGCCATGGAGCATTCCTCCTTATATCACGCCGGTCAGTCCCGGTATCCGTTGGGATTGTTCCGCTGCCAGTTCCAGCTGTCCCGGCACATATCCTCGATGCTCTTCTCCGCGTGCCAGCCCAGGACCCGCTCCGCCTTGCCGGGGTCGGCATAGCAGACGGCGATGTCTCCGGCGCGGCGGGGGTCGATCACGTAGGGGATCTTCACCCCGCTGGCGGCCTCAAAGGCGGCTACGATCTCCAGCACGCTGTATCCCCGGCCGGTGCCCAGGTTGAACACCTCCACGCCCCCGGCCTGGATGGCCTGCAGGGCCGCCGCGTGGCCCCTGGCCAGGTCCATTACATGGATATAGTCCCGCACCCCGGTGCCGTCCGGCGTATCGTAATCATTGCCGAAAACATGGAGCTTCTCCAGCTTTCCCACCGCCACCTGGGTGATATAGGGCATCAGGTTATTGGGGATCCCGTTGGGGGCTTCCCCCAGCAGGCCCGAGGGATGGGCTCCGATGGGGTTGAAATACCGGAGCAGCACCACCCGCCAGGGATCCGCGTCCCCGTTCTTCACGTCCGCTTCGTGCAGATCCCGGAGGATCTCCTCCTGCATCCACTTGGTCCAGCCGTAGGGATTGGTGCACCGGCCCTTGGGGCAGTCCTCCGTGATGGGGATCTCCGACGGGTCCCCGTATACCGTGGCGGAGGAGGAGAAAATGATGCTCTTGCAGCCGCTGCGGCGCATCACGTCCGTCAGGGTCAGGGTCCCGCCCACGTTGTTTTCATAGTACTCCCAGGGCTTCGTCACGGATTCCCCCACGGCCTTCAGCCCCGCAAAATGGATGACGCAGTCGAAACGGTGCTCCCGGAATACCTGCTCCAGGGCGGCCCGGTCCCGGACGTCCGCCCGGTAAAAGGGGACCTTCTTCCCCGCCAGCCGCTCCACCCGCTCCTGGACCTTCGGGCTGGAGTTAGAGAAATTATCCAGGCAGACCACCTCATGTCCCGCCTGCAGCAGCTCCACCTGGGTATGGGAACCGATATATCCGGCGCCGCCGGTGACCAGGATCTTCATGGCGTATTCTCCTCTCATTCTACTGTGACGGACTTGGCCAGGTTCCTGGGCTTATCCACATCCAGGCCCCGGGCCACGCTGATATAGTACCCCAGCAGCTGCAGGGGCACCACCACCAGGCTGCCAACAAAATGTTCGTCCGCCCTGGGGACGTAGATGGTGAAGTTCACCTCGTCCTCCACGCTGTAATTCCCATAGCTGGTGAGGCCCATGAGATAGGCCCCTCTGGCCCTGCACTCCGCCATGTTGCTGACGGTCTTCTCCAGCAGGGCGTTCTGGGTGAGGACGCCGATCACCAGGGTGCCGTTCTCCACCAGGCTGATGGTCCCGTGCTTCAGTTCCCCGGCGGCGTAAGCCTCGGAGTGGACATAGCTGATCTCCTTCATTTTCAGGCTGCCCTCCAGACTCACGGCGTAATCAAGCCCCCGGCCGATAAAGAACACATCGTGTGCATGGGAATACTTGGAGGCGAACCACTGGATCCGTTCCTTGTCCTCCAGCACCCGCTCGATCTTCCCGGGCAGGGCTTCCAGTTCCCGGAGGTAGCGGGCATACTCTTCCTCCTCCACCCGGCCCCGGACCTTTGCCAGCTGCACCGCGAAGCAGTACATGGCGGCCAGCTGGGCGCTGTAGGCCTTGGTGGTGGCCACGGCGATCTCCGGCCCCGCCAGGGTATAGAGCACATGCTCCGCCTCCCGGGCGATGGTGGAGCCCACCACGTTCACCACGGCCAGGGTATGGAGGGAGGCCTCCTTCGCCTTCCGCAGGGCCGCCAGGGTATCCGCCGTCTCCCCGGACTGGGAGATGACGATCACCAGGGTATGCGGATCCAGGGGCAGGTTCCGGTATCGGAACTCGGAGGCCAGCTCCACCCGCACGGGCAGGCCGGTCATATCCTCCAGCACATACTGGGAGACCATGCCCACATGCCAGGCGGAGCCGCAGGCTGCGATGCAGACGGAGGACACCTCCCCCAGCAGCTCATCCGTGATCCCCGCGCCGGAGAGATCGATGCGGCCGTCCTTCACCAGGCTGTTCAGGGTATCCCGCACCGCCTTGGGCTGCTCATGGATCTCCTTGAGCATGAAATGCTCGTAGCCTTCCTTTTCAGCCGCTTCCGCATCCCAGGTGACGGTGGTGAGCTCCAGCTGGATCTCATCCCCGTTCAGGTCGAAAAACTGCACCTGGCCCGGCAGGATCCGGGCGCACTGCAGGTCCCCGATATAGTACACCTGCCGGGTGTACTTCAGGATGGCGGGGATATCCGACGCCAGGAAGGATTCTCCCTCCCCTACGCCGATGATCATGGGGGAATCCCGCCGGGCGGCGTAGATCTCCCCGGGGTAGTCCCTGAACATCAGGGCCAGGGCATAGGACCCCCGGGTCCGGACCATCATGCGGTTGATGGCGTCCATGGGGCCCAGCTTGTATTTCTTGTAATAGTAGTCCACCAGCTTGATGAGCACTTCCGTATCCGTGCCGCTGTAAAACTGGTAGCCGTGACTCAGGAGTTTTTCCTTCAGCTCCTCGTAGTTTTCGATGATGCCGTTATGGACCCCCACCACATTTGACTCCACCGGACCGGAGGCGGAGCCTGTGGCGTTTCCGCTCACATGGGGATGGGCGTTGGTCTGGGTGGGTTCTCCATGGGTGGCCCAGCGGGTGTGACCAATGCCGCAGGTGCCGGGAAGCGCCCGGCCGTAGTCCACCTTCTCCGCCAGGTTCCGCAGCTTGCCCGTGGCCTTCACTACCTCCGCCAGCTGGGTGCCGCAGCGCACCGCCAGACCGGCAGAGTCATATCCCCGGTATTCCAGCTTGCTCAGACCGTCCAGCAGGATCGGCGCCGCAGGCCGGGAGCCGGTATATCCAACGATTCCGCACATGCTTCCGCACCTCCTCAAAACCATATATTTATATCACAATATGGGAAAAAACTCAATCCATCCGCCTCCCGGCATCCCGGGTTTTTCGCCCGGCTTTTCCGCCGCCCCGCCGACCCCGAAAAGGCAGGCTCCGACGGGGCAAAAACGCCCCATTTCTCCCGGTTTTTCTTGTCCCCCGCCGCCGGGCGTGGTAAAATAATAGAATCGAATGAATTGGGCAGAGAGCGGAGGTGAGAAGATGCTGACCTTGATCCTGGGCGGCGCCGGAAGCGGCAAGACCCGGCTGGTATACCGCCAGTTCCGGGAGGCGATGGATGCGGGCAGGACCGGTCTGGTGCTTCTCACCCCGGAGCAGCAGTCCCACCGGGCGGAGCGGGAGCTGGCCGCCTTCTGCGGCCCCGCCCTCAGCCTCCACGGAGAGGTCCTGAGCTTCACCCGGCTGTACAGCCGGGCGGCGGCGGAGCTGGGAGGTCTGGCGGATCCCATCCCGGATCGGGGGGCCCGGCTCCTGCTTCTGGCTCTGGCCCTGGAGGAGACCGCTCCCCTGCTCCGGCAGTACGGCGACCGGGGACGGCGGGGAGACTGGCTCCCCCAGCTGCTGGATGCGGTGGAGGAGCTGGAAAGCTCTCTCACGGAGCCCGAAGCCCTTATGGCCGCGGCGGAGGAGGCGGCGGGCAGCATCCGGGACAAGCTCTATGATCTGGCTCTGGTACAGCAGGCTTACCGGGCGGCCCTGGACCGCCGCCTGGGGGACAGCCGGGACCGGATCCGCCGGCTGGCGGATATGGCGGAGACCTGCTCCGCCGGCTCAGGCGGCCTCTGGGCAGACGGGTTCACGGATTTCACCGCGGCGGAGCTGGAGGTGCTGGACGCCCTGCTCCGTCGGGGCACGGACCTGACCGTCACCCTGCCCCTCCCCGATTGGGCGGGGGAGGAGGAAGCCTTCCGCCTGCCGGAAAACACCTTCCGGCGGCTCACCCGTCTGGCTTCCCTCCGGGGGACGCAGTGCCGCATCCTCCGCTGCGCGGGGGAGGAGGACCCCGCCCCGGCCCTGCGGCGGCTGGCGGAGGGCCTTTACCGGTACGGGGAGACTCCCGCTCCCGCGGGGGAGGAAAAGCCCCCGGTGGAGCTGATGCAGACGGCGAATTTCTCCGGGGAATGCAGATTTGCCGCCGCCCGGATCCTGGAACTGCTGCGGCAGGATCCCACCCTGCGTTTCGGTGACTTTGCCGTGGCCGCTCCGGACTACGGCGGGAAGGGCCCGCTGCTGGAGGCTGTGTTCCGGGAATACGGGATCCCTTTTTTCGTGGAGGAGACCGCCAGCCTGGGAGATACCGGCCTCGCCGCATTCCTCCTGGACGCCTTGAACGCCGTCTCCGGCGGTTTCGCCTACCGGGACGTGTTCGCCTGTCTGAAATCCGGTCTGGCCGGGCTCACCCCCGGGGAGACGGATCGGCTGGAGAATTACTGCCTCCTTTGGAACATCCGGGGCGAGGGGACCTGGGGCCAGGAAGCGCCTTGGGACCGGCATCCCCGGGGCTATGTGTCGGAACGCACGGAGGCGGACGAAAAAGAGCTGGCGGAGGTGGACGCTCTGCGCCGCAAAGCCGCCGCCCCCCTGCTGGCGCTCAGCGGCGCGCTGAAAAAGGCGGAAACGGGGCGGGAATACCTCACCGCCCTGACGGACTATCTCCTGGCGGCGGATATCCGCGCCGGGCTCAGCGCCCGGGCAAGCCGGCTGGAGGAGCTGGGCGACCTGCAGGCCGCCCGGGACTGCCTCCGCCAGTGGGACGCTCTCTGCGCCTGCCTGGATCAGTTCTGGGAAGCCCTGGGAGACGTGAGCCTGGAGGAAAAGGACTTCCTGCGTCTGCTGGAGCTGCTGCTCCGAAACCGGGATATGGGTTCCATCCCCGCTGCCCTGGACTGCGTTTCTCTGGGATCTCCCGGACGGCTCCGGGGACGGAAGCCCCGGGTCCTTCTCCTGCTGGGGGCGGAGGATTCCGCCCTTCCCGGCGCCGAGGACGGAGGCGGCTTCTTCTCTCCGGAGGAACGGCGCGCCCTTTTCGACCTGGGTCTGCGCCTGGAGCAGGATCGGGAGGAGGGACTGTCCCGCCGCCTTTACGACCTGTATCAGATCGCCGCCGCCCCCCGGGAGCGGCTGATCGTTAGTTTTTCCGGGCCGGACGCCCGGCCCAGTTTCCTGCAGCGCCGGGCCATGACCCTTCTTGGCGCGGTGATGGGCCGGGAGGAGGAGCTGGGGGAAAGGCATCTCTGCGCCGCGCCGGATCCTCTGTTCCGTCTCGCTCTGGCAGGGGGCAGCCGTCTCGCCCGGGCCGCGGCACGGGTGACGGATCGGGAGCGGCTGGAACGGGTTCGGGCTTCCGCTCTCCGTTCCCGGGGGAACCTCTCCTCCGGATCGGCCTCCGCCCTGTACGGGCGGGAGCTGCGGCTCACCGCCTCCCGCACCGAGATCTTCTATACCTGCCGCTATCGGTATTTCCTGCAGTACGGCCTGAGGGCCGCCGAGCGGAAGACCGCCGGCTTCCAGGCGCCGGAGCTGGGCACCTTCCTTCATTTCGTGCTGGAGGGAGTATGCCGGGAAGCCGCCTCCCTGGGGGGCTTCCGGGACCTGGGGGAGGATACCCTGAAGGGGCTGACGGAGAAGTATACCGATGAGTACGTGCGGCAGTTCCTCCGTCCGGCCCAGATGCGGGATCCCCGCTTCCGCTACCTCTTCACCCGCCTCCGCCGGAGCGTGGATCTGATCCTCCGGGACGTGACCGGAGAGCTGGCGGCAAGCCGCTTCACCCCCATGGACTTTGAACTGCGCTTCGGCCTGGGGCAGAACGAGCTTCCTCCGCTGCGGGCGGGAGACGTGAGCCTGGGCGGCGTGGCGGACCGGGTGGACGGCTGGCTGGACGGGGACACCCTGTACCTGTGCATCGCGGATTACAAGACGGGAAAAAAGGCCTTCAATCTGACGGACGTCTGGTACGGGCTGGGGATCCAGATGCTCCTGTATCTGTTTGCCCTGGAGGCGGACGGCCCGGCGCGCTACGGCGTCAGCCGCATCGTCCCCGCCGGGGTGCTGTACGCCCCCGCCCGGGACCTGTTCCTGGACATGGCCCGGAACAGCAGTCCGGAGGAGATCGCCAAGGCCAGACAGAAGGCTCTGCGCCGCAGCGGTCTGCTGCTGGCGGATGTGAAGGTGCTCCAGGCCCGGGAGGAGGGGGATCAGCCCCGGTATATCCCCGTAGCCTACCGGGACGGCGTGCCCACGGGTTCCGTGGCCACCCTGGCCCAGCTGGGCCAGCTGGCGGCTTATGTGAAAAAGCTGCTGGAGCGCATGGGTTCCGCCCTCCGCTCCGGCTCCATCCAGGCGGATCCTCTGTGCCGGTCCGGAAGCAATGTTCCCTGCGACTGGTGCCCCTATACCGCCGCCTGCGCCTTCCAGGAGGGGCAGGGAGAAGACCGGTATCGGCAGGTCAGAAGCCGGACGGGAGACGAATTCTGGCAGGAGCTGGGAAAGGAGGCGGCGGAGAATGGCTGACTTTCCCCTCACCCCCGCCCAGCGGGCGGCGGTGGAACACCGGAACGCTCCCCTGCTCATCGCGGCGGGAGCCGGGTCCGGCAAGACCCGGGTGCTGGTGGAGCGGCTTCTGGACCGCATCCTCCGGGATGACCTGGATCTGGACCGCTTCCTGCTCATCACCTATACCCGGGCGGCGGCGGCGGAGCTCCGCAGCCGCATCCAGGACGCCCTGTCCCGGGCTCTGGACGGGGATCCTGGCAGCCTCCGGCTTCGGCGGCAGCTCACCCTGGTGAACCGGGCTTCCATCGGCACCATCCACAGCTTTTGCGCCTCTGTCCTGCGGAAGCACGCGGTCCTCTGTTCCCTGCGGCCGGATTTCCGGCAGCTGGAGACCGACGAGGAGGCGGTGATCCGGGGCGAGGTGCTGGAAACCCTGCTGGAAACGCGGTACGGGAAGATGGACCCGGGCTTCAGCCGGCTGGCGGATAACCTGGGCGGCGGGATGGACGACTCCGCCCTGAAGCAGGCGGTGCTCCGAACCTTTGAGCAGGTCCAGTCCCATCCGGATCCCGAAGGCTGGCTCCGGGAACAGTGGGAAGCTCCCGTTCCCGCCGGGGACGCGGCGGAGACCCCCTGGGGCAGCCTGCTTCTTTCCTCCGCCAAAAAGCGCGGGGAATTCTGGCTCCGGCAGCTCCTGGCCGCCCGGGAACGGCTGGCCGGGGAACCCAGGCTGGAGGCAGGCTATGGTCCCGCTCTGGAGGGAGCGGCCGGATCCATCCGGGATTTTCTGACCGCCCTGGACGAGGGCTGGGACGCCGCACGGGCGGCGGCTCCCATCGTCTTCCCGGTCCTGCGGGGAGTCCGGGGCATGGGGGACCATCCCCTGGCTCTGGAGACCAAGGCCCTGTGGGACCCATGCAAAAAGCGCATGAAGCAGGTCACGGACCTGTTTGCGGATTCCAGCGCCGACCACAACGAGGATTTTCAGGCGGTGCGCCCGGTGACGGACGCCCTCTTCCGGCTGACGGCGGACTTCTCCCGGGCCTACGGGGAGGAAAAGCGCCGCCGCAACGTGCTGGATTTTTCCGATCTGGAGCATCTGGCCCTCCGTCTGCTCACGGAGGAGGACGGGACCCCTTCTCCCCTGGCCGGGGAGCTCTCCGCCCAATTTGAGGAGATCCTGGTGGACGAGTACCAGGACTGCAACCGGGTGCAGGAACGCATCTTCCGGGCCATCTCCCGAGAGGGAAAGAACATCACCATGGTGGGGGACGTGAAGCAGAGCATCTACCGTTTCCGCCTGGCGGACCCCAGCCTGTTCCTGGAAAAATACGCTGCCTACCGGGACGAACCGGAGGCGGGAGAGGGGCGGCGGGTGCTGCTCCAGGAAAATTTCCGTTCCGATGCGGGGATCCTCCGGGGGGTGAACGATCTGTTCTCCCGCATTCTGACCCGGGAGCTGGGAGAGCTGGATTACGGGGAAGCGGAGGCGCTGATCCCCGGAGCCGGGGCTTCGGATGCTCCGGGCAGTTTTGAACTGCGTCTGGCAGAGACCGGCGGCCCCGGTCTGGAGGCGGAAGCGGAGGCGGTGAGCCTGCGGGTCCTCCGGCTCCTGGATGAGGGCATCCGGGTGAAGGACGGGAACGGGGACCGGGACCTGGTCCCCGGGGATATCGCCATCCTCCTGCGGGGCGCGAAGGACCGGGACCGGATCTTCGCCGCCGCCCTGGAGCGCCGGGGCATCCCCAGCGTCTGCCTGAAGGGGGGAGACAGCTTCACCCGGCGTCGGGAGGTGGTCTGGGCTCTGAGCCTGCTGCAGATCATCGACAATCCCCGGCAGGATATCCCCCTCGTCGCCGCCCTGCGCAGCCCGGTCTGGGGCTTTTCCGCGGACCAGCTGGCCGCCCTGCGCACCGGGACCCGGGAGGGCTGCCTCTATGACGCCCTGGTGGTACGGGGGGAAACGGATCCCCTGTGCGCCGGAGTTCTGAAGGATCTGGAGGACTTCCGTCTCCTGGCCGCCGATCTGCCCGCGGACCGGCTCCTGACGGAGCTGTACGCCCGCACCGGCCTGCCCGCCGCGGCAGAGGCCCGGGAGAAGGGTTCTTCCCTCTGGCTGGAGGAGCTGGTACGCTGCGCCAGGGACCTGGGCAGCGCCGGATACCGGGGCCTGTTCCGCTTTGTTCTCCGTCTCCGGGAGGCGGAGGAGCGGCAAATGAGCTCCGTCTCCCCGGGGATCGGCGGCGGCGGCGTGCGGATCACCACCATGCACGATTCCAAGGGGCTGGAATACCCCGTGGTGATCCTGGCGGATCTGGGACGGCAGTTCCACCGGGCTTCAAAGGACGGCCCCATCCTCATCCATCCCCGGCTGGGGGCCGGGTGCAGACGCAGGGATCCGGACCGGGGCATCGTATACGACACGCTCCCACGTCTGGCGGTGCTGGAACAGCTGAAACGGGAAAACCTGAGCGAGGAGCTGCGGGTCCTGTACGTGGCCATGACCCGTGCCCGCCGGAAGCTGATCGTCTTCCTCCGCTGCCAGGACCGGGTCAGGACCATGAAGACCCTGGGCCTCTGGGCCACGGATCCCATCGATCCTCAGGCCCTGGCGGACTGCGGCTGCATGGGAGAATGGATCATCATCGCCGCCCTGGCCCAAGGCCAGGCGGGTCCCTGGCAGCTGTTGCCGGCGGAACTGCCCCCGGAGGGGGAACCGGCCGCGGCGCAGGAGGTCCTCCCTCCGCCGGAGGAGGCCGGGGAGCCGGAGGAGGAACTCCGGGCTGTCCTCAGCTGGCAGTATCCCCGGGCGGCGGATACCCGTCTGCCCTCCAAAGTCACCGCCACCAGCCTGCGGGAGACCGTGCGGCAGGCGGAGGCCGGGGAGGAGGCGGAGGCGCTTCCGGGGAACGGAACCTCCGCCCCGAAGGGATCGTCCAAGGAGCTGAAGCTCCCCGCTTTCCTCAGTGGGGAAAGCGCCCTCACTCCCGCGGAAAAGGGCACCGCCCTGCACCTGGCCATGCAGTATGCCCGGCCGGAGGCCTGCCGGGATCCGGAGAGCGCGGCGGAGGAAGTGGCCCGGCTCCGGGAAAAGCGCTTCCTGCGGCCGGAGCAGGCAGCGGCGGTGGATCCCCGGAAGCTGAGCGAATGGTACGCCTCTCCCCTTGGCCGCCGGGTGCTGGCAGCGGAGGGGGTGCACCGGGAATTCAAATTCTCCCTGCTGGCTCCCGCCTCCCTGCTGGATCCGGCGGGAACGGGAGAAATGCTCCTCCAGGGCGTGGTGGACTGCTGGCTGGAGGAGCCGGAGGGCCTCACCGTTATCGACTACAAAACAGACCGTGTGAGCCGGTCCGGGCAGGCCGCCCGGGCGGCGGAATACGCCCCCCAGCTCCGGGCATACGCCTGGGCGCTGGAGCGGATCACCGGCAGGCGGGTAAACGCCGCATATCTCTATTTCTTCTCCACTGGAGAAGCGATCCGGATGGATCTGGGAAAGGAGTAAAACCATGGAAATGCGGATCTTGGACGGCGCAATGGGTACGGAACTCATGAAGCGGGGCTATGGCTCCAGCCCCTTCCCGGAGGAGGTGAACCTCACCGCTCCGGAGGTGGTGCAGGAGATCCAGCGGGCCTATGTGGAAGCGGGCAGCCAGGTGCTGTACACCTGCACCTTCGGCGTCAACCGCCGCCGGGTGCGGGGCTGCACCGTAGAGGAAGTCACCGCCGCCGCCATCGCCAACGCCCGGACCGCCGCGGAGGGCCGGGCCGAGGTCTGGCTGGACGCGGGGATGCTGGGCGCTTTCCTGGAACCCCTGGGGGATCTGCCGGAAAGCGAGGCGGAGGACATGTACGCCCAGTTCTTCCGGGCGGGCAGGGAGGCGGACGGGATCATCCTGGAGACCTTCTTCGACCTGCATGAACTGCTGCTGGCCGTGAACACCGCCCGGCGGGTCTGTCCGGAGCTGCCGGTGCGGGCCACCATGACCTTCCAGCCAACGGGGCGCACCTTCACCGGAACGGATATCCCGGAAGTCGCCCGGGAGCTGGAGGCCGCCGGCGCCGCCGCCATCGGCATGAACTGCTCCTTCGGCCCCCAGGAGGCCCTGCCTCTGGTCCGGCAGTTCAAGGACTGCAGTCCGCTGCCTCTGATCGTGAAGCTGAACGCCGGGATCCCGGACCTGAACACCGGGATCTATCCGCTGGACCCCGCGGGCTATGCGGAGGCCATGATCCCCATCCTGGATCTGGGCATCTCCTATGTGGGGGGCTGCTGCGGCACCACGCCGGAGTATATCCGCGCCCTGCGGGCGGTGTGCAGATGAACCCCGCAGCCATCATCTTCTCCCTTCTCACCGCGGCGGCGGCCATCCTTTTCCTGTGGCGGGGCTGGAACGGCCGTCCCGCCCGGCTGGAGCCCGGCTGGGACCGGGACGGGCTGGAAGCGGAGCTGACCCGTTTCCACACCCCCACTCCCCTCACCCGTCGGGATCTGCTGCCCATGCTGGTGATCACCGCCGCTTACGCCGCCGTGGCCTTCTGGGGCCTGGGGGACCGGCAGGGTCCCGTGGAATGGCAGCGCTTCGACCGGGCCGGATCCCAGGCCGTCGTCACCCTGGCGCAGGAGGCGGAGCCCGGCCGCATCGCCTATTTCACCGGACCGGATGCGGGCACCTACCGGCTGGAGGGCAGCCCGGACGGGCAGGAGTGGACCCTGCTGGGGGAGCTGGACCAGACCTACGCCCAGGTGCTCCGGTGGAAGGCTCTGGAGCCCGAGGATACCGTATCGGTGAAATATCTCCGCATCCGGGCCAACTCCGGTCCCCTTCACCTGGGGGAGATCGCGGTTTGGGACCGGGACGGCCAACGGCTCGCCTTCGGGGAGACCACGCCCCTGACGGATGAGCAGGACCTGGTGCCGGAGCGGTTCAGCTATCTCAACGGCACCTACTTCGACGAGATCTACCATGCCCGAACCGCCTGGGAGCACATCGAAGGGGTGTGGCCCTATGAGATCACCCATCCCCCCCTGGGGAAGATCCTCATCGGAGTCGGCATCCGGCTTTTCGGCATGACTCCCTTCGGCTGGCGCTTTATCGGCGTCCTCTTCGGCATACTGATGCTCCCCATCCTCTTCATCTTTCTGAAAAACATGACGGGCAGCACCCGGGTCTCCTCCTGCATGACGGCGGTGTTCGCCTTCGACTTCATGCACTACACCCAGACCCGCATCGCCACCATCGATACCTACAGCGTGTTTTTCATCCTGCTCATGTACTATTTCTTCTACCGGTACTTCACCCTTCCCTGGAACGCGCCGGTAAAGAAGGGGCTGCGCTGGCTCTTCCTCAGCGGTCTGTTCTTCGGCCTCGGCGCCGCCTCCAAATGGACCGTGGTCTTCGGCGGTATCGGCCTGGCCCTGCTCTGGTGCGTACGCCTGGGCATGTGCCTGCGATGGCGGCGGGTGAACGGGGTTCGGGACAGCCTGAACGAATATGTGGTTCCCACGGTGCTCTGGAGCATCCTGTTCTTCGTCCTTATTCCCGTTACGGTCTACGTCCTGGCCTATATCCCCTACGCCAAACCCAAAGGGGTAAACAGCATTTTCAGTCTGGACTATTTGCGGATAGTGTGGGATAATGCAAATTACATGCTGAACTATCATGGGAAGCTGGACGCCACCCATCCCTATCAGTCCACCTGGTATATGTGGATCCTGGACCTGCGGCCCATCCTCTACTATCTGGAATATGACGGGGATCTCCGTTCCGCCTTCGCGGCCTTCGGCAATCCCCTGTTCTGGTGGACGGGGCTGGGCGCTGTGATCTGCCTGGCCGTAAAAGCGGTGCGGGGAGACCGGCTGGCCCTGGTGCCCCTGCTGGGCTGGATCGCCTGTCTGGCCCCCTGGATCGGGGTCACCCGCTGCGCTTTTATCTACCATTATTTCCCCTGCACCCCCTTCCTGGCCCTGGCTCTGGGCCGGCTGGGGGCGGACCTGGAAAAACGGCGGCCGGACAGCCGCTGGACCCTGGCCCTGGCAGGGGGATGCCTGCTCCTCTTCGCCCTGTTCTATCCGGTGCTCAGCGGCATGATCGCCCCCGCCTGGTATGAGAACGGCCTGCTCCGCTGGTTCGGAGGGCTGTGGCCCTTCTGATGGAAGCGGATCAAACCCTTGGTTTTGTGAGTGTGACAGTATGAAACAACTCGGCAAACGGCTGCCGGCCCTGCTGCTGGTCCTGATCCTGACCGCCTCCCTGTTCTCCGCCGGGGCGGCGGGGACCAGCTATACCGTTTCCGGCCCCTATGGGGAAAGCGCGTTCTATGAAAATCTGAAAGCCCTCGCCCTCACGGGGGATTACCGGACGGATCTGGTGAACGTGGCCCTCACCCAGGTGGGCTACCACGAGGGGGCGAACAGCCGGGAACGGCACGGGAACAACCTGTACTCTGACGGGAACTATACGGAATACGGCTATTTCGCCCAGCTGGACGGCTACGCCTGGTGCGCCATGTTCATCTCCTGGTGCGCCCGGCAGGCCAGGATCCCGGGCAGCCTGATCCAGAACTCCAACGTCGCCCGGGCCTACTCCTTCGGCCTGCCCTTCTACACCCGGGAGGAATACAGTCCCCGCACCGGCGACATCGTCTTTTTTGCGGAAAAGGGCCATGTCTGGGATCACGTGGGCATCGTCCTGGGCATCCGGGAGGGATGGGTGTACACCATCGAGGGCAACGCCCGGAACGCGGTGCGCATCAAGCGGTATGAGCTGGACGACGAATATATCCGGGGCTACGGGGTCTACGACAAGTCCGATCCCGTGGAGGACCTGGTGCAGCGGAAAAGGCTCTACCTCCTGTATTACGACCTGAACGGCGGCGAGGGCAAGCGGACGGATCAGGTGGCCATGGAGGGGAACATCATCAGCCTCTACCCCAATGAGCCGGACGAGCCCAATCCGGATTCCGACGAGGAGCCGGAAAACTCCCACTGGTGCTGGAAGGAAGGCTGCGACTTCGAGGGCTGGTATATGCGGCGCCGCGCCGACGGGAAATGGCTCACGGAGGCCGACGGCTGGCAGGACAACCGAAGCATCCGGGAAAACGGTTATGCCCGCAGGGTCTTCGGGGACGGGGAAGGCTTCACCATGGACGGGACCTGGTCCGAGGAGGACTTCGGCGGGTTTACTCTCTACGCCGTATGGCGGAATCAGGAGACCGGGGAACGGGAAGAGGAAAGCGCCTACATCGTGCGCTGCGACAGCCAGGGCTGGGGCAACCCCTTCCGGGATCTTTCGGAGGACAGCGTCTATTACGCTCCGGTGAAGCGTCTGATCCAGCGCGGTCTGGTGAACGGCGTCTCGGACAACCGTTTCGGCTCCGGTTCCACCCTCACCCTGGCCCAGTTCCTGGCCCTGCTCCACCGCTCCGCCGGCTCCCCTGCGGCGGCCAACGTACCCCTGCCCTATGAGGACGTCAAGCCGGAGGCCTGGTACTATCCCGCCGTGAGCTGGGCCTGGCAGACAGGCTGCATCCCCGAAAAAACCTACCTTCACCCCAACACCCCGCTCTCCCGGGGAGAATTCCTCAACTGGCTGTACACCTGCGCCGTGAATTCCGGGAAATCCGGCCCCGTTCCGGAGTGGGACGAGGATCTGGCCCAATTCCGGGCTCTGCTGGCTAACCGGGAAGTCAATTCCGGCTCCGCCGCCCCGGAGGCCCTGGCCTGGGCGCAGCGGAACGGCCTGCTCCGGGACTGGGGCGTATCCCTTTCCGATCTGCTGGTCCGGAATCGGATCACCCGGCTGGAGGCCTTCGGCCTTCTGGCCTTCTACATGGATCGAAACACGAAATAAACGAAAGCAAACCAAATTCAACATAGGACAACGAAAGGAGCTACATCAATGCCGAATCTGGATCTGAAGTTCTACTCCTACCGCTCCCCCAAAAAGGGGTACAGCTGGGAGACGCCCCCCAAGCCCATTCCGGAGAGCGAGATCGCCGAGACCGTGAAGACCGAGGTGCTGGTCATCGGCGGCGGCATCA
>JAFZVM010000062.1 GCA_017617795.1 Oscillospiraceae bacterium | reverse complement strand
ATCGACCTGGAGTTCACCCGCCACGTCTATCCCGCCCCCGGCTACAACAAGGTCCACTGCTTCTGGCGCTACGGCGGCAGCTTCTTCGGCACCATGCTGGACACCAACAAGTGGGCGGCGATGTACAAGAGCCCGGAGCTGGAGTTCGTCATCAACCAGGACATTTATTTCACCCCGGAGACCCGTCATGCGGACGTCATCCTGCCTGCCTGCACCAATCTGGAGCGCACGGACATCGGCGAAGTCGGCTCCTCCGGCCTCGGCGGCTACTGCTCGCACTCCGAGTCCGGCAACAGCTGGCAGATGATCGTCTATCAGGAGAAATGCATCGAACCGCTTTGGGATTCCCGCAGCGACTTCTGGATCTTTTCCCAGGTGGCAGCCCGCCTCGGCTTCGGCGAGCGTTTCACCGAGGGACGCGATGAGGAAGCCTGGGCCAAGCGCTTCTGGCAGTTCTCCGATCTGCCCAAGCGCATGAACTGGGAGGACTTCAAGAAGAAGGGCTATTATATCATCCCCGTCTCCTTCAAGGAGGAGGACAAGGATCCGAAGACGGGTCTGATCCAGAACTGGGACCGCCGCCCCGGCTTCAACTGGTTCGCGGAAAACCGCGCCTGCGACACCATGAACCACAAGGTCTTCCAGGAGGAGCATCTGCTGGGCACCTTCTCCGGCAAGTTTGAGTTCGTCTCCGAATCCCTCACCTACTGGGCGCCGGACGACGAGGCGCGCCGCCCGATCCCGCAGTATCAGGATTCCTGGGAGGGCCACAAGAGCCTGACGGCGGACAAGTTTCCTTACGGCCTCATCTCCCCGCACCCGCGCTTCGACTATCACACCCACTACAACCAGCACGCAAAATGGCTGTGGGAGGTGCCGAAAAACCGCGTCATCATCAACGGCAACCCGTACCTTGTCTGCCATATCAACAAGCACGTGGCCGACGAAAAGGGCATCAAGGACGGCGACGTCGTCCGCCTGTTCAACGACCGCGGCAGCGTCCTCTGCGTCGCCCGCGTCACCTACCGCCTGTGGCCGGAGACCATCCACGCATACACATCCTCCGGCATCTACAATCCGATCCGTTACGGCGAGCGGCAGAGCTGGGACAAGGGCGGCAGCATCAACCTGCTGACCCCGGGCCGCCTCATCGGCGACTATGTGCCCGCCATGGCCCCCTACAGCTGCAACATCGACGTGGAGCTTGCTGAGCCTGACCCGAATTTCGGCCAGGGCTGGGAACACATCCTCGATGAAGTGGACAAGCAGCAGCTGGAGAGCCAGCGCCCGATCCGCACCAGCGCGGAGGCGGATCTGATCCGGGAAGATGAATACCCGAAGAACAAACAGGAGGTGGTCTGAGATGCTGAAAACCAAAATGAAACGCCCAGGGATCGCCATTAATTCCCGCCGATGCATGGCCTGCTACGCCTGCTTCATGGCCTGTAAGGACGAGCATTGCGGCTGGGACACCGCGCTCAGCAAGTCCGAGCCGGAGCTGGGGCAGTACTGGATGAACATTGTGGAATGGGAGCGCGGCGACAATGAGCGCCACATCAAGACCGCCACGGTCCCCACGCCCTGCGCCCACTGCGCCGACCCCGCCTGCGTCAAGGCGGCGAAGGACGGCGGCGCCTACAAGCGCCCGGACGGAATTGTCATCATCGACCCGGAGAAGGCCGTCGGACAGAAGCAGATCGCGGACGCCTGCCCCATCCATGCCGTCTACTGGAACGAGAAGCTGAACCTGCCCCAGAAGTGCACCATGTGCGCGGAGTTGCTGGACGACCCGGATTATCCGGGCTTCGAGCCCCGCTGCGTCGAGGCCTGTCCCAACCAGGCGCTGGTCTTCGGCGATCTGGACGACCCCGAGAGCACCATCAGCAAGCTGATCGCGGCCAACAAGGTCACACCGCTGGAAGGGCTGCCTGCGAAACCCGGCAACGTGGTGCATCTGAACATCCCCAGCGCTTTCCTGGCGGGTACCGTCGCCTACCCGGAGGAGCTGGAGGAGGTTTGCATCGGCGCAAAGGTCACCATCACCTGCGACGAGACCGGAGAGACCCACAGCATGGAGACCAACTGGGCCGGCGACTATGAGTTTGAGGACCTGCCGAAGGGCAAGACCTGGACCGTCGACATCTGCTTTGACGGCTACAAGCCCGTCAAGTACACCGGCGAACGCACCGACCATGACCACTATGTAGGCATCACCTATCTGGAAAAAGCATGATGGATGCGAGGGGAGCCGAAGGCCGGCACGGGCTCCGTTCCCTTCGACCTGACAATCGAATCTTGTTTCCGTGCCCTATGTCCTAAAGGATTTGCCCATGGACATTCGGCCTGCGCCGTCCGAAGGGATACGCGCACGGGGTCAATGCCGGAAACGGCGTGGCCTTCCCTGTTGAGAAGGAGACATGGCATGAGGAAAGCTTCAGCGCACTTTGCGCCGGAGCTGGCCTCAGCATATTGATGCCATAACAAGCTGTAAAGCAGCGTTCCTTCTTCGCGAGGAACGCTGCCTTTTTGATTGGGTGGAGTCAGATGAATGAATATATGATCCCGGAACTGACCGAATCCCCGGAAAAACTCTTCGCGCTGCTGGAACGCGGCGGAATGGGCGTGCTGTATGACGCCGGGGGCTTCCTGTACGTTCTCCGGGGCGAAGCGGGGTGGTTCCTGCTTGCCCATGAACCGGGGAATCCGACTTTTGTAAAGGAACTCATGACCGATGACAGTGCACTGCGCCGGGCTGCCTGGAGAGCGGAGAACCTTTATCATGTGGACGGTTGGCTGCGGCACGACATCTACACGCTGATCAGCGCGCTGGAGGAAGAGATTCTTTCCCACAATCCAAATCTGCTTGCCCGGATGCGCAGCCAGAAGCAGGAAGGAGTACGGGCTTTATGAACTATGTTGGCGAAAACAAGCTGTTTACATGGTATCACACTGTCGCCAAGCCGCCGCGGCTCAGTGACGCGGCACTGCTGGCGGAGGTCCATCAGCAGTGCGTGGAGTT
>JAFZVM010000061.1 GCA_017617795.1 Oscillospiraceae bacterium | reverse complement strand
TTTTGGTGCTCCAGGGGGGATTCGAACCCCCGACACCCTGCTTAAAAGGCAGGTGCTCTGCCGACTGAGCTACTGGGGCGGATGGGGTGGGTGATCGGAGTCGAACCGACGGCCTCCAGAGCCACAATCTGGCGCTCTAACCAACTGAGCTACACCCACCATGTGAATACGCAGCGATCGGGCAAAACACCGATCGTTCTCAACACCATCGGAGCCCAGCGCAGCGGGTCTGATGGTGAGAGGAAGAAGGAGTCGGCGGATATGCAGTTTTCACAGCTCTTCCGGAAACTGCGAAAACGGAATGGAGCCGACTTCTTCTGACGTTGGCACGCCAAGAGGGACTCGAACCCCCGGCCTACTGCTTAGAAGGCAGTTGCTCTATCCTGCTGAGCTATTGGCGCGTATAGAAGGGCCCCGCCTCTGGAGCGGGCGATGGGAATCGAACCCACGTATCCAGCTTGGAAGGCTGGTGTTCTGCCATTGAACTACGCCCGCATGGGTTGGGGCCCCTGAAATGCCGACAGCAATAATACCATAGGGCCGAAAGCTTTGTCAATAAGAGAATTGCGTTTTTCAGCGTCTTCAGGCAGCGGATCGGTATTCCGGGCCAAAACCGCATATACTGTAATCCGCGAAAGGCGCGGGAAGGAAGTGAAGGGATTGCATCGGGAGAAAAGCGGGCCGGCGGATGAACGCCGGTCCCGGATGAAACGGCTTTTCCGGGACCTGGCTGAGACGGAGCTGGGACTGTACGCCGCCTCCGACGCCTATTTCCTTTTTCTCTCCCTCATCCCCCTGACAGCGCTGGTCTGTTCCGTTCTGCCCATGACTCCCCTCACCCGGGAGATGGTGCTGGAATACCTCTCCACCGTTCTGCCGGACGCCCTGGAGGAGCTGCTTCGGGAGATCCTGGATCAGGTGTACGGAAACGGAGCCGCGGTCTTCTCTCTCTCCGCCCTGCTCACCCTGTGGTCCGCCAGCAAGGCTTTCCTGGGCCTCATCCAGGGGCTGGACCGGATCTGCGGCGGCGGAAGACACGGAGGCTTTCTGCGTCTCCGGGCCGTTTCCGGACTCTACACCCTTGCGCTTCTGCTGACGGTGATCCTGAGTCTGCTCTTCGCCCTGTTCCGGCGGCGGCTCATCCGCCTGCTGGCAGCGGTCTGGCCGCCGGGAGGCGGACTGCTCCTGTCCCTCCTCCGGATGCGTTATTTTCTGGCGATGATGCTGCTGGCGCTTTTCTTCGCCCTGCTGTATACCTTTCTCCCATCCCGGCGGATGCGCTTCCTCCGCCAGCTTCCCGGAGCCATGCTGGCCGCTCTGCTCTGGATGCTCATCACCTGGCTCTTCGGAAGCTACGTCACCGGACTGGGAGGCGTGACCCTCTACGGAAGTCTGGCCAGCGCCGTTCTGGCTCTGTTCTGGGTCTATCTCTGCATGGTGCTGATCCTGCTGGGGGCGTTTGTCAACACCCGTCTCTTTCATTTATCCTCGAAACCGCAAAATATGGGATAATCCCTTGCCAAGAAACACAATCCGGTGTATAATCGGGATCAGCAAAAAAGAATTGCCAGGAGCTCTGCTTCTGGCAATCTGCATATTGATCCGGTCCGTTCAATCATCCGACTTGTTTCGTACAAGTTCCGTTTGATCCGGCGGCCCCTTCTTTTCCGGCTTCTCTTGTCCGACGGACAGCTCCCCCAGGTTGGAGATGGTCACGGTGGTGAATGGGATCGTCACGCCGTTTGCGTCAAAGGTTTCCTTCAGCTTCTGGCGCACCTCGCTGCAGGCGACGAAATTCTCATCCACCGTTCTGGTAACCATGGTCGCCCGCAGAGCGATGCCGCTGGCGTCGAACTGCCGCACGAAAACCGTCTGCGGCTTCGGCCCCACGTACAGAGGATGGGAGGTCACCACCTCCTCCATCAGCCGTCTGGCCAGGGAAAGATCGCTGCTGTAGCTGACCTGGACATCCACAAAATTCCGCGTAGGCTCTCCGGATGCGAAATTCGTGTTCTCCACTACCGCTGAACCCATGACGGAATTGGGCACGATCAGCCTGGTGCCCAGGATGGTGCGGATCACCGTATGCCGCAGGGTGATATCCTCGATATACCCGGTAATGTCCTGGGTGCGGATCTGGATCCGGTCCCCCACGTCGAAGGGGCGGAAAATGGAGATGAACACCCCGCTCACCAGGTTCCCCACGCTCTCCTGGGCGGCGAAGCCCAGGGCTACCGCCAGGAGGCCGGAACCCGCCAGGATGGCGGTGACGGCGGTGGAAAGGGCGGGCACCTGCTTCACGGCGACCACCACCCCCACGATATACAGGGCGATGATCAATACGCTGTTCAGCAGCTTATACCCGATGTAGTTCGGCCGCTTGGTGAGCTTGGCCCTGGCACCCTCCGCCTTTTTCAGGATGAATTTCAGCAGGATGGCCAGAAGCCGGGTGATGATCAGCACCAGAACGATCTTGACGACCGCATAGAGTATCGGCATCTCTGCCGCAAATTCCTGCAATGCTTTCACGCCGGGCATACCTCCTTTTCCCGGGAGCATTATACCATAGATTTGGAAAAAAGAAATGCGAAAGGAGCGGCTTCCTTGAAATACTCCGCCATTTTTCAACCCCTGGCCGTCGGTCCCCTCACCTGGAGGAACCGGATCGAGATCGCCCCTGCCGCCCCCTTCCTCACCTGGCGTGAGGAGGACGGCCGCATGCCGCTGAAATCCTACTATACCGCCCTGGCGGGCTCCGGAGCCGCCCTGATCAACCTTGGCATCGGGTCCCTGGAGGACGATCCCCGCTTCCCGGGCATGGTGCGTCCCGCCTGCTGCGTCATGAAGCTGGAGGACCTGCCGGAGCTGGTGGATACCCTCCATCGGGACGGGTGCCTCGCCGGGGTGGAGCTCACCGTCTCCCGGTATATGATGGGGCCCCGGGACCGGATCACCTCGATCCCGGAGAGCGAAGTCAAAAACATCATCGCCGCGTATGCCTTCCAGGCCCGCCGGGCCAGGGAGGCGGGCTTCGACATGATCCTGATCCACGGCGGCCACGGAAACGTGCCGGCCCAGTTCTTCGCCTCCTACATCAACCATCGGACGGACGCCTACGGCGGCAGCCCGGAGAAGCGCAGCCGCTTTGCTCTGGAGATGCTGGACGCCGTGCGCAACGAGATGGGCAGCGGCATGGCCCTGGAATACCGCATCAGCGCGGAAGAAGTCCTGCCCGGCACCACCACCTTTGAGGAGACCCTGGCCTTTGCCGAGCGCATCCAGGATAAGATCGATCTGCTCCACGTGAGCCGGGGCCTGCTGGAGGAGGACGCCACCCTGCCTGTGCTCAATTCCCCCGTCTATGTGCCACGGGGCACCAATATCCCCTATGCCCGGGTCTTCCGGGAGCGGCTGAATATCCCCGTTTCCGTGGTCTGCGGCATGGATCTGGATACGGCGGAGCAGGCCATTCAGGCCGGTGACGTGGACGCCGCCGCCATGATCCGCACCGCTCTGGCCGATCCCTCCTTCGTCGCCAAGGCCAAAGCCGGACGGGAAGCGGAGATCCGACCCTGCGTCCGGTGCAATACCTGCATCGGCAGGACCCACAGCGACCATATCACCGTGCGCTGCGCCGTGAATCCCCTGGTGGGGCGGGAGTCCCTTTTTGATATGACGAAGCCCGCGGCGGCGAGCAAGCGGGTGGTGATCGTGGGCGGAGGCCCCGCGGGGCTGGAAGCCGCCCGTACCGCGGCGGATCGGGGACATCAGGTCATCCTGCTGGAAAAGAGCGGCATACTGGGCGGCACCCTCCGTCTCGCCGCGGCGGCGGATTTCAAGGCGGATATGAAGCGTTATCTGGACTGGAGCATCCGCACCGTGGAGGAAGACCGACGCATCGACCTGCGTCTGAACACCGAAGCCACCCCCGAGCTTCTGCGGGAGCTGAGGCCGGACGCTCTCCTGCTGGCGGTGGGCGCCGGGCCCATCATCCCCAAACTCGCCACCTGTCCGGAGAAGGCCGTTTGGGTGGGCGAACTGGAAGGCGCTCCGGAAAAGGCAGGCCGGCGGGTCGTAGTGGCCGGAGCCGGATTCACCGGTCTGGAAATGGCCCTGGATCTGGCGCAGCACGGGCGGGAGGTCACGGTGATCGATCTGCTCCCGGCGGAGCGCATCGGAGCGGACGGCGTCGCCATCAGCATGATCTGGCTGAAGGCCGCTCTGAAGGAAGCGGGAGTCCGTTTCCTGTGTCAGGTGCGGCTGGAGGACGCCACCGCCGAAGGAGCGGTGGTCTCCCATGAGGACGGGACGAAGGAGCTTCTCCCCTGCGACACGGTGGTCCTCTCCCTGGGCGTCCGGCCGAACCGGGGCCTGGAGGAAAAGGTGCAGGGACTGGCGCCTCAGGTGGTCTCCATCGGAGACTGCGGCGGGAGCGGCGGCACCCTCTTCAAGGCGGTCGCCGGCGGCTTCGACGCCGCCATTGCCCTCTGAGCATAAGCGTATTCCCCGATATCGGGCAACATATCATAACATTGTTTTTGGAGGCAGAGAATGAACGTCAACGTCGGCATCAACGGCTTCGGCCGGATCGGGAGGCTTGCGATCCGCGCAGGCATGCAGTTGGGAGGCTTCAATTTCGCGGCCATCAATGACCACAAATCGCCGGATCTGCTTGCCTATCTCTTCAAGTATGATTCCGTCTTCGGCAGATACCCCGGCGAAGTGAGCCATGATGATCACAGCATCATCATTGACGGCAGGCATATTCCCGTATTCAACTGCAGCGATCCCGGTGAGATCCCCTGGGGGGACGCCGGCGCGGAGTATATCGTGGAATCCACCGGCAAGTTCAAGAAGACCGCGGACGCCGCCCGCCACCTGGAGGGCGGGGCGAAAAAGGTGCTGATCACCGCCCCCGGCAAGGACTGCCCCAACTTCGTCTACGGCGTGAACAGCGGCGATTACCGGCCGGAGATGCAGATCGTATCCAACGCCTCCTGCACCACGAACTGTCTGGCTCCCCTGGCCAAGATCATCCATAACGCCTATGGGCTCCGCCGGGGCATCATGACCACCATTCACGCCGTCACCACCAACCAGACCACCGTGGACGGCAAGCCGCCCAAGGACGACTGGCGCATGGGCCGTGCTTCTTCCGTGAACTTTATCCCCACCAGCACCGGCGCCGCCCAGGCCGTGGGCAAGGTCATTCCCGCGCTGGCCGGAAAGCTTACCGGCGTGGCCATCCGGGTCCCCACTTTGGACGTGTCCCTGGTGGATCTGACCGCCGAGCTGGAAAGGCCGGCAACCTATGAGGAGATCTGCGCGGAGATCCGCCGTGCCACCAGCGAGGAGATGAAGGACAGCCTGGGCTATACGGACGAACCCCTGGTCTCCACCGACTTCCTGGGCATCACCGTGGGAGGCGTGTTCGACGCCTATGCCGGTCTGAGCGTCGACGAGCACTTCGCCAAGCTGTTCGCCTGGTACGACAACGAATACGGATATACCTGCATGGCCATGAAGATGCTGAAGCATATGTTTGAGGCAGATCAGGGAAAATAACATGTTTGCGTTGAAGCTCATTGCCGCCCTGGCGGCAGGATACCTGCTGGGCTCCATCAGCTCCGCCGTGCTTCTGACCCATACCCGCTTCGGGGATATCCGGGACAAGGGCAGCGGCAATGCGGGCGCCACCAACGTGGCCCGCTCCTATGGGATCTGGATGGGGCTCCTCACCCTGCTGCTGGATGGGATCAAGACCGCCCTGGCTATGTGGCTGGGCACACTCCTTGCCGGAGAACTCGGCGCTTCTCTGGGCGCCGCCGCCTGCCTGGTCGGCCATTGCTGGCCGCTGTACTTCCGCTTCAAGGGGGGGAAGGGCGTGAGCGTGGCCGGCGCCATCGCCGTATGGCTGGATTGGCGGCTCATTCTCATCCTCATTGCCGTCTTTCTGATCCTGGCCTTCGTCTCCAAACGGGTCAGCGTCGGTTCCCTTTCCGCGGGTCTGGCCTATCCCGTCGCCATGATCCTGCTGGGCGGCTTCGACTGGCATCAGTTGGTCCTGGGCTTTCTCATCCTGGTACTGGTCTTCTTTACCCACCGGGAAAACATCAAGCGGATCATCGCCGGAACGGAACCCGTCTTCCGTGCCGGAAGGAGCAGAAAACCATAACGATCTTCGTCTAAAAATGTACTGAGGACCCGGGAACAATACGCTCCCGGGTCCTCATTTTCATATTTGCCGTAGTCAGGATCAGATCCAGCCCTGGGCCATCATGGCGTCGGCGACCTTCTCGAAGCCCGCGATGTTGGCGCCGGCCACCAGGTTGTATCCCAGGCCGTTGCGCTCCGCGGCGGCGACGCTGTTCTCATAGATGCTCTTCATGATGCCCTGGAGCTTGGCGTCGACTTCCTCGGCGCTCCAGTTGTAGCGCATGGAGTTCTGGCTCATCTCCAGGCCGGAGACCGCCACGCCGCCGGCATTGACCGCCTTGGAGGGGGCGACCACAAGGCCCTTCTGCTGCATGAAAGCAATGGCCTCGTTGCTGGTGGGCATATTGGAAACTTCCACGTAATACTTGGTGCCGTTGGCCACGATCTTCTCCGCATCGGCCATGCCCACTTCGTTCTGGGTGGCGCAGGGCATCACGATGTCCGCCTTCACGCCCCAGGGCTTCTTCTTGGCGTAGAACTTCGCGCCGAATTTGTCCGCATAGGCCTTCAGCACGTCGTCCTTGCCGGAAGCCCGCATCTCCAGGAGGTAATCGATCTTCTCATCAGTGGTGATGCCGGCCTTATCGTACACATAGCCCGCGCGGCCGGAGATGGTGACCGGCTTCGCGCCGAACTCGGTCAGCTTCTTGATAGCGCCCCAGCTCACGTTGCCGTAGCCGGAAACGGCGACGGTCTTGCCCTTCAGGGTATCGCCGAAGTGCTTGAGCATCTCCACGGTGTAGTACACCGCTCCGTAGCCCGTGGCCTCAGGCCGAACCAGGCTGCCGCCGTAGCTCATGCCCTTGCCGGTGAGGACGCCGTTGGCAAAGCTGCCGGTGCAGCGGCGCCACTGGCCGAAGAGGTAGCCGATCTCCCGGCCGCCCACGCCGATATCCCCGGCGGGTACGTCCACGTCGGGCCCGATGTATTTAAACAGCTCCGTCATGAAGCTCTGGCAGAACCGCATGACCTCGGCATCGCTCTTGCCCTTGGGGTCGAAGTCGCTGCCGCCCTTGGCGCCGCCCATGGGGAGAGTGGTGAGGGAGTTCTTCAGCACCTGCTCGAAGCCCAGGAACTTCACCACGCCCTCGTTCACCGCGGGATGGAAGCGAAGACCGCCCTTGTAGGGGCCCAGGACTCCGTTGAACTGCACGCGCCAGCCCCGGTTCACGTGGGGCACGCCCTTGTCGTCCGTCCAGGTGACGCGGAATTCCACCATCCGGTCCGGGTTCACCATCCGTTCCAGAATGGCGTTCTTCTCATACTCGGGATGCTTGTCGATCACAGGCTCCAGGGAGGTGAGCACCTCTTCCACGGTCTGGATGAATTCCGGCATCGCCGCGCAGCGTTCCTTGACCTCTTTGATGACTCGTTCAATATAAGCGTTCATGTTGTCACTCCATTCTGAATATGATTTAAAACTATAAATCGTGGAAGGAGGATTGTCAAGATTTTTGCTCGGAAAATCAAACGTTTTTTTGACTTGTCTCAGCGACGGCGCCGGTACCGCAGCGCGATGAGCAGACCGGCCAGAAGAACGGCGATACAGATGCCGAACAGGAGCCACGTACTGCCGGAAACGGCCCCTCCCGTCTGCCCGGGTCCGCCCTTTGCTTCATCGGGAGGGCTGACGGAACCGCCCCCCTGACCGGGGAAGCCTCCGCCGGGGAAGACCTGTCCCCCGCCGCTTTGCTCACCGTTCCCGGTGTCGCCGGAACCGCTCCCCGGGAAACTGCCGGGCCTGCCTCCCTGGCCGGGGACGCCTCCGCCGGGGAAGACCTGTCCCCCGCCGCTTTGCTCACCGTTCCCGGTGTCGCCGGAGCCGCTCCCCGGGAAACCACCGGGGGCCTGTCCCCCGGCCGGATCCTCTCCGCTGCCGGGGTCCTCTGCGCTGCCCGCCGGGAAGCTGCCCCCCTGGCTCGGGAAACCGCCCCCGCCGAAACCGCCGCCTCCTCCGCCCATGCTGCCCATGGCGGAAATGGTGATTCCGGAGGCGTCCACGAGAGAGGAACTGTCCTCCCGCTGTCCGGCGTCCGTAGAGGGGATCGTCCCCTCCAGCTGCCCTCTGACGCTCTCCGTGCGAAGGGCGCAGAAGGTGCGGAGCGTCTCTACTCCGGCCTCGAACTCCTCAAGGGTGCAGAAGGCCGTGGGGTCCTTTTCCACATAGGGCCGGATCAGGGCACAGGCCTCGTCGATGATCCCCTGGATATCCACGGTGTCCAGGAATTCGGCGAAGTATGCGTGATACATCTCCGCGTATTCCCCGCTGCTTTGGATCCAGCCCCACATGGGCCGGTCGTCCGGATCGGAGACGGACATGGGGGTGTCGATGGGATCGTTCACCGTATCTGTGGCGTCCGAGCCCTGGAAGGAGCCGAAGGCGAGATTGTAGTCCCATGGGATCATGGAAAGCTGCCCGTCGCTCTCATGGAGATAATAGTTGTGGATGATGGAGCCGGTGTAGCTGTCCCCGTTGCACACGTAGTTGTGCACCACGAAGTACCGGATGACCTCGTCCACGTCCACCACGTCCTCCAGATCCTCATAGGCAGTCAGCTTTTTCAGCGCCTGGATCAGACGGGTCCGATCCGCCTTGGTGATATCCGTCTTGGCGTTATTGAAGATGTTGGAATAGCTGTCCGGGTCGTCGTCGATATACCGGAGCTTCACGTCCGTCGAACCCATGCCGCCGAAAACGCCGCCGAAGTCGAAGCCGCCCCGTCTTCTGCCGGCGCCGGTTTCGCCCTCCGGCTGCCCGCCGTCCTCACCGGACCCGGCGGGGTCTGTCCCTTCGGAAGGCCGGCCCCCGAACTGGGAGGGATCAAAGCCCTCCGGAGGCTGTTCGCCGGACTGTCCGGGGCCGAAGCCTTCCGGCGGCTCGCCGGAGAAATCGAAGCCCTCGGGCGGCGCTCCGTCCCCGAACCGAGAGGGATCGAAGCCCTCCGGAAGCGCTCCGCTCCCGAAGCCGGAGTCGGAGTCGGAAGAACTATCCTCCGCATCCCGGTTCATGAAGTCTTCCATGTTGAAATCCTTGCCGTTGCCGGGTCCGCCGCCGCCGAAGCTCATGCTGTCCGGCTTATACAGCTCGCCCGTGTCTCTGCCGTAGTTCCGCTGGAGGAAGCTGTCCTCTATGCCCTCCACGGCGAGGTACAGTCCCCAGTCCTCCCCGTTCACCGTGATCCAGGCGAAGGAACACAGCGGCGCATCCACGCCGAATTCGCCCATCAGACGGTAAGCGAGATAATCTTTCATACAGGTATTGTCCTGGATGAGGTTGTTCAGGCTGAGCTTATCCAGTCCGTGATAATTCTTCCCGTCCTCGTACTGGTCGAACTCGATCTTGAAGCTGTACCGCTCGGAGCCCATCGTCTTCACCGTAGAGAGGGAGGTATTCCCTTTTCCCCGGATCGCGACGTTTTTCACCGCCTCATTGTCGATCACCACGGTGCAGGCGCTGTAGGTCTCGCTCTCGCAGGTGGAGATGAAGCTGTCCCAGTCGTCGATGATGATATTGATGGTGTGGACCTTTGAAGTGTCGAACAGGGTCTGTTCGTAGCCCATGGTCCGGGAGGCGGACTGGAGCCCCAGGGCCTTCCCGTTCATGAACAGGAGGGTCAGGAGCAGGCAGAGGACGATGATGACAACGCAGATCCGGTCGATATTCTTGTGCGTTGACATGGCGTGCCCTCCTTAACCCATGTAGTCTCCGTTATAGCTCACCAGCACTGCGCTGTCCACGCCCTGGAGCCGGGAGACTCCGTTGATGAAGCTGGTATCCTCCCCATCCAGCCGGACCTCGTAATTCACCTCGATCCGGCCCGCCCGGACGGATTTGCTCTTGCAGACGCAGCGCAGGGTGCTCTCCTCCAGGAACTTCAGGGCTTCCTTCTCGCTGGTCTGATCCTGGCAGGTCAGCACGACGATATAGGGATTCGAATGGCTCTTCCGGTTGGCAAAGATCAGGAGGATCAGGCCGATCACCACGCTGCCGATGACGGCCAGGGGGATGAAGCCCGCCGCCAGGACGATGCCCACGGCAATGGACCAGAACAGGAAGGCAATGTCCATGGGCTCCTTGATGGCGGTGCGGAAACGGACGATGGAAAGAGCGCCCACCATGCCGAGGGACAGGACCACGTTGCTGGTCACGGCCAGGATCACCAGGGTGGTGATCATCGTCAGGGCCACCAGGGTGACGCCGAAGCTGGAGGAGTACATGACCCCCGCGTAGGTTTTCTTATAGATCAGGAAGATGAACATCCCGATGCCGAAGGCCAGCACCAGCGCCAGAAGCATGTCAGGCAGGGTGACGGCGGCGACGTTGTCCAGAAAGCTGGATTTGAAGATATCGGAAAAAGACATGACCGTATTCTCCTTTGCGATTCAGTATGGTTATTCGGTTTGTATTCAGCCGTAGATCCGGCATTGGGCGTACTTGGAAAAGGCGGAGGCGCGCCGGCCCGGGAGCTGCACGATGTCCCGGATGATATCCGGCAGGTATTCGTCCCATTTGACCTCCAGGAGGATGGGGGCGTCCCCCGCCGGGATGGTAAGACTATCGGGGTCGAGAAAATCCATGCAGGAAAGGCCGGTGCGGATATCGTAGTCCAGGGTCACCCGGACGTTGCCCGGAGCATAAATATAGGGCTCCCGCGTGTAGTCCACGATGGTCCTGGGCCGAAGTCCCTGGCCGAGCATTTTGCTGTACAGCTCCTGAACCAGAGAGTGGGGGGAGCTCAGCATCCAGGCCAGATCCCCTTCCAGGATCCTTCGGGTCTCGTCCCCGGTGAGAGGCGCGGAATACTTGGTCCCCAGGCCGCCGCGCTTGCTTTTCTTCTCCAGATGGATGACGGACGGATCGCCGTTGTAATACCGGATGCGGAATTTCTCCCGCATGTTCACGCCGTCCAGCTTCTCCCGAAGGGCCTTGTCCCGGAGATTGTCGAAATACAGACTGCGGATGAAATAGGCCCCGTCCACGGCGTGGGGATCCGGCTCCATCACGGCCTGCAGCCGCTGCCGGAGCACCAGCAGATCCAGCCGGTTCAGCTCATGCTTCCATTCGTGCCGGTACTTCGGGGCGTCGCCGTTGGGTTCATTCGGCATCTGGATCACCTCCTTACGGATCTGAGTATACCGACGCTTCTGAAAAATCCCTTAAACCTTTGTGAAGAATCGGTGAACAATGGGGCGGGTCATGTAAAACATAGCCCTAAACCCGGCGGGAGCCCGGAATTCCATGATTCAGCATTACTCAAAAATAAAGGCTCCGGCCACCCCAAGGGGATGTCCGGAGCTTTGGCACGCCATGAGGGATTCGACCTCCGCTGCGGCGGAGGCCGGGTCGCGGCTCTGTGGCGCCACCGGCGCCCCATTCACTCCCGCTCCCGTTCGAATCCCTCAGCATTAAAGAAAAACTCAGCGCCGCCCAAACGGGCGGTGCTGAGTTTTGGCACGCCATGAGGGATTCGAACCCCCGGCCTTCTGGTCCGTAGCCAGACGCTCTATCCAGCTGAGCTAATGGCGCTTGTGCTTTACAGCCTGTGTATCATAGCACGGTTCTTTTGGAAATGCAAGCCCTTTTTTCTCAGATTTGCCCCGGCGTTTTTGCTTCCGCCCGAAGGAAAGAGGGACAGGCGCATTTCCCGCCCCGGGCGCGCATATGGTGTACAGAAACCAGGGAAAGGACGGCGACGGACATGGACACGGAGATCTTCGACCGGGCGGCGGCCCTGCTGCCTGAGCGGCTGCGGGGCGAGCTTATGTTCCTGGACCCGGCCCTGCGGGCCGGAGCGGAGGAGCTTAGACTTTACTGCGGCCGGGGGCTGCGGGCGGTGCTGGAAACGGGAAGCGTCCCTCTCCGGGGCAGCGTGGGCCGGGAGGACCTGGAATACGTGTTGGAGCGGGCCTCCCGGTCCAGTCTGCACGCAGTGCAGGAGAGCCTGCGTCAGGGATATATCACCGCCCCGGGGGGATACCGCATCGGCGTATGCGGAGCGGCGGTGGTAAAGGATGGGGAGTTCCGGGGTTTTCGGCAGCTTTCCTCCCTGTGCATCCGCATCCCCCGGCAGGTCCCCTGCGTGCCGCAGGAGCTGGCGGAAAGCCTGGCGGACAAGTCCCTGCTCATTCTTTCTCCCCCGGGAGGCGGAAAGACCACCTTTCTCCGGGATCTGGTGCGTCTGGCGTCCGACGGAGGCAGGCGCGTCTGCCTGGTGGACGAGCGGGGGGAGCTGGCCGCCCTGTCGGGGGGGATCCCCCAGTTCGACGTGGGACGGAACACGGACGTGCTGGAGGGCTGCCCCAAGGCCTCCGGGGTGGAGATGCTCCTCCGGTCCATGTCCCCCCAGATCATCGCCATGGACGAGCTGGGGGCGGCGGAGGGCGAGGCGGTGCTGCGGGCAGCGGACAGCGGCGTTTCGGTATGGGCCAGCCTGCACTGCGCTTCGCCGGAGGAATTGGCCAGGAAGCCGTTTCCCCGGCAGGTGTTCCGACGCGGGGTGCTCATCCGCAGGGAAGGCGGGAAGCGGATCTACAGGGAGGTGGATATCCCATGGTAAAGGCGCTGGGCGCACTGCTGGTGGTAAGCTGCTGCACCCTGCTGGGTCTGGTGACGGTGGGCAAGTCCAATCAGCGTCTCCGCTCTCTGGGGAGCCTGCTGGCAGTCCTGGATCAGATGAAAGCGGAGCTGGAAGGCTTTCTTCCTCCCCTGCCGGATCTGCTGGGGAGCCTGCGGCTCCGGGCGGAACAGCCCGCCGCGGAGTTTATCTCCCAGGTCATGTGGCTGACGGAGAAAAAGCATCTCTCCATCCGGGACGCCTGGGAGCGGGCTTCGCTGGAGACGGACTCCCTGTGCCTGCGGCCGGAGGAGACGAAGGCCCTGGCCGCCCTGGGAGAAGTTCTGGGCCGCTACGATGCCGAGACCCAATGCGCGGCCGTGGAACGGGCCAGGCAGAGACTGGCTCTGTTCCGGGAACTGGAGGAAAAGGATCGGGCCCGCAAGAATCGGCTCAGCGCCGCTTTGGGCGCCGGGGCGGGGATCACCCTGGCCATTCTGCTGCTTTGAGGATACGTCATGGATATCGACCTGATTTTCAAGATCGCAGCGGTGGGGATCATCGTCACGGTGCTGAACCTGCTCCTCACCCGCTCCGGACGGGACGAACAGGCGCTGATGGTGACCATCGCGGGACTGATCACGGTCCTCCTGCTCCTGGTGCGGGAGATCAGCGCCCTCTTTGACCTGGTCCGCACCCTATTCGGCTTCTGACGGTGGAGCTGATTTGGAAGGCGGCCGCCCTGGGCGTGGCCGCCGCGCTGCTGGGCCTGCTGCTGCAGAAGGCGGAGCCTGCCCATACCCTTCTTCTGGGCCTGGCCGCCGCCGGAGCGGTCCTGACTCTGACCCTGGGCCTCTTCCGGGAGCTGCGGGACGTCTTCGGGGACCTGTGCCGGGAGGCGGGGATCGGCGCGGCCCTCACCCTGCCCGTTTTGAAAAGCCTGGGGATCACGGTGGTAGGCCGCGGCTCCGCAGCGCTCTGTCGGGATGCGGGCCAGTCTGCCGCCGCCTCCGCCCTGGAAACCTGCACCGCCGCAGCCGCTCTGTATACGGCTCTCCCCCTGGTGAAGCTCACCGTCTCCCTGCTCTCCTTCGGATCGTGAGACGGCTGTTTTTTCTTCTGCTGCTGGCCCTCCTGCTGGCCGTGCCGGTCCGCGGAGAAGGAGAGCGGGAGGCGCTGGAGGCGGCGCTGGACGTGGAGGCGGTGGAGGAAGCCGGCGCCGTCCTGGAGGATGCCGACCCGGGTCCTCTGCAGGACTTTGAGCTCTCCGGTGCCCTGCCGGAAATCCTTTCCCGCGTCCCCGTCGGCGGTCTTGTCCGGGAGGCGGTCCGGGAGGCCGCGGGGGTGCTGCTCATCCTTCTGTGCTGCGCAGGGGTGGACAGTGTCTTTTCCCTCACGGAATCCCAGCTCAGCGCGCTGAATCTGGCGGGGGCAGCCGCCGTCAGCCTTCTGCTGGCGGGACGTCAGGAAAGCCTGATCGCCCAGGGCTTTTCCGCCGTCAGCAAGGCGCTGGATTTCGGCAACGTGCTTCTTCCGGTGCTCACCGCCTCCGCCGCGGCGGCGGGACAGACCGTTTCCGCCGGGGCGAAGTATGCCGCTGCGGCCCTGTTCCTGAACGTGCTGATGAACGCCCTGCAGCTGCTGGCCGCTCCGGTGATCCGGCTGTTCTTCGCCGCCTCGGCGGTGGAGGCCGCCTCCGGCAGCGGGGCGGTAACCGCCGGGGTGAATTTTCTCCGCTGGCTGATCGGCGCCATGCTCACCTGTCTGATGCTGGCCTTTGCGCTGTATATCAGCCTGACGGCTCTGGCGGCGGGCTCCGCAGACGCCGCCGTACTGAAAACCGCAAAAACCGCGGTGAGCGCTTCCATCCCGGTGGTGGGAGGCATCGCGGCGGATGCGGCGGGTTCCATCCTGGCGGCGGCGGGAGCCATTCGGGCCAGTCTGGGGACCTACGGGATCGCCGCCATTCTGGGGCTGCTGCTTCCTCCCTTCCTGCGGGCGGGGGCGGGTTTTGTGATCTACCGGGCTGCCGCTGCCCTCACCGCCGATCTGGCCCCCGGCCGGTTGTCCGTTCTGACCCGGCGCTGCTCGGATACCCTGGGGCTGCTGCTGGGCTGCCTGGGTGCCTGCGGACTCATGCTGTTTTTCTCGATTTACGCCATGATGGGAGTGTGGAGCGGATGACCGAAGGGCTGGAAAGCTGGGTGCGGGGGCTGGCGGCGGCGGGGCTGTTCACCGGAGCGGTGCTTGCCCTGTCCCCCGGGAGCAGGTCCGGGAAGGTCCTGCGTCTGGTGTGCACCCTGCTGCTCCTGGCGGTGCTTCTTTCCCCTTTGGGGCAGCTGGACTACGACGCCTACGCGGAGGAGCTGAGCCGCCGTCGGCTCCTGGGTCTGGACCTGAGCGCGAAGGGAGAGGCGGAATCCCTGCGTCTGCTGGGAAGCGTCATACAGCAGCGGACGGAGGCGTATATATTGGAGCAGGCGGCTGCCCTGGGGATCCGGGTCGCCCGGGCCGAAGTGACCCTTGCCGCCGGGGAGGAGATCCCCTATCCCCGGAGCGCGGAGGTGTGGCTGGAGGGAGGACCGTCCGGAAAGGAAGCATTGGAGGAGATCCTGGAGGGGGAGCTGGGGATCCCGCCCCGGAGGCAGATCTGGCATGTGGATGACCGGGATGAAAACTGACTCCGGAAGCCTCCTCCGATCCCTGATCGGGAAGAAAGGCCTGATCCTGGGCGCCCTGGCGCTGGGCGTTCTGCTCCTGCTGCTTCCCCGGGGAGGGGGAACAAAGGAAGGTCCTGCCGCCACGGAGCCGCCCTTCACCCTGGAGGAGGAGGAAAACCGGATCGCAAAAGCCCTGAGCCGGATCGCCGGGGCGGGCCAGGTGACGGTGGTTCTCACCCTGGACACGAGTCTGCAGCGGGAATTCGCCCGGAACACGGAGGACAGCCGGCAGAGCGGCGGCGGGGACAGCCGGGTGCAGTCCAAAAGCGAGGTGGCCCGGGACCAGGACGAGGCCCTTACGGTGCAGTATGACTATCCCCGTTACCGGGGCGCACTGGTCATCATCCAGGGGGACGGCAGCGCGCTGAAACTGGAGATAACCCAGGCGGTATCCGCCCTGACAGGCCTGGGGGCTGATCGGATCACCGTGGTCCGGGGCGGATAAAACCGGACCGGGAAATCATTGCAGCCGCCCCAACGGGCGGGATGGAGGGAGACATGAAAATTCTCAGAAGAAACGCGATCATCATTGCGGTCATCCGTTTCGTCTGCGCCGCAGTTTATCTGAACTGGGCCTATAACCGGCAGGAGGCGGAACTGGGAAACGGCTCCGCCGGGCGGGAGAGCTCCGCCGCCGTCCTGGCCGACGCGGGCGACGGGCTCTGGTATGAGGCGCCGACGACTTCGGCTTCGACGGCGGCTGCGTCTGCCCGGGCCGCGTCCGGCCTGGGGTCGGAGGTGGCGGACTATTTCACCTCCGCCCGGCTCAACCGGCAGAAGGCGCGGGACAGCGCCATTTCCACCCTGCGGGAAGCGGCGGAGACGGAGAACGCCTCCCAGGAGGCGGTGGATGAAGCCCTTGGGGCCATCACCGCCATGGCGGGCTACACGGTCTCCGAGGCGGAGATGGAAGCCCTCATCACCGCCAAAGGCTTCCAGGACTGCATCGTTTTCCTCAGCGCGGATTCCGTGATCGTAGCCGTGCCCGCCCCGGCGGAAGGGCTTGGAGACAGCGCCGTGAGCCGGATCACGGACATCGTGCTCCAGGAGACGAACCTGCATACGGAGCAGATCAAAATAATCGGGGTGAAATAGCTTTCTTTTTCCCCTCTGCTGTGTTATACTGAGCTATACTACGCAGGCGCGGGATCACCCGCGCAACAGGAGGGCATCATGGCGGACGGCAAAGAGTATATCAGCAAGACGGGAGAGGACGGGAGCGTCAATATCTCCGAAGACGTGATCAGCATCATCGCCATGGAGGCCATGCGGGAAGTGGAGGGCTTCGGCAGCATCTCCAATCCCCTGAGCAAGGACCTGGCGGAACTCATCGGGAAAAAGAGCGCCGCCCGGGGCGTGAGCGTACTGCCGGAGGAAGACAGCGTCACCATCGACGTTTTCATCTCCGTCAAGTACAACTACTCCGTGGTCCAGGTCTCCCAGGCCATTCAGGAGGCCATTCGGAAGTCCGTTGAGGATATGACCGGCATCCCGGTAAAGGCGGTCAACGTCCACGTGGGCAGCGTAGCCTTCGAGAAGGGCAAACAGGCATAAGGGAAACGGGGCGGCGCTCATCCGGCTCATGCCGGGGAGCGCAGCCTTTTCCTGTTCTGCAGAAGCGGAGAGAAACGATGAAAAGAACCACCGCGAGAGAGATCGCCATGCACCTGTCCTATGCATCGGTGATGAACCCCGGCCCGGCCGAGGAACAGCTGGATCTTCTGCTGGACCCGGAGCATTTCGCCTCCCTGGGCGGGGAGGACGAGGCGTACGCCGAGTATCCGGATCCCAGGCAGGAGGACTATATCCGCCGGGTGGCTTCCGGCGTGGCGGAGCATGGGCCGGAGCTGGACGCCTATATTGAAAAGTATGCGAAGAACTGGAAGTTTGAGCGCATTTCCCGGGTATGCGCCGCCATCCTGCGCATCGCCATGTATGAGATCCTCTATCTTCCGGAGGTGCCTTATAAGGCGGCGGCCAACGAGGCGGTGAACCTGGCGAAGCTGTACGAGGACAGCGCGACCGCTTCCTTCGTCAACGGCATCCTGGCCTCCTTTATCCGGGAGGAAAAGATGGAATGAACGGAACGGTCTATTCCGTCGGGGAGGTCGCCGGCATCCTCCGGGAACTGCTGGAAGGGGATAAACGCCTCAATCCCATCTATGTGCGGGGAGAGATCTCCAATTACCGGCCCGCCTCTTCGGGCCACCATTATTTCACCCTGAAAGACGGGGATGCGACGCTGAAGGCGGTCATGTTCCGCCGGGAGGCGTCGCGGCTTCGTTTCCGGCCGGAAAACGGCATGAAGGTCATCGTTCTGGGCCGCATCTCCCTCTACCCGGCGGACGGAGCGGTGCAGCTCTACGCCGCCGAACTGAGTCCGGACGGGATAGGCGACCTGCATATCGCCTATGAACAGCTGAAAGCCCGGCTCCAGGCAGAGGGACTTTTCGACCGGAGCCGGAAGCGCCCCCTTCCTCCCTTCCCCCGGCGGATCGCCGTGGTCACCTCGGGCACCGGGGCGGCGGTGCGGGATATCATCCGGGTAGCCACCGCACGATATCCTCTGGCCAAGCTCATGATCCTCCCTGTCCGGGTGCAGGGTGCGGAAGCGCCGCCTGAGATCGTCTCCGCCATCCGCTTTGCCAACCGGCACCGCCTGGCGGACGTGATCATCGCCGGGCGGGGCGGCGGTTCCATCGAAGATCTGTGGGCCTTCAATGACGAGCGGGTGGCCCGGGCCATCTACGCCTCGGAGATCCCGGTGGTCTCGGCCGTGGGCCATGAGCCGGATTTCACCATTGCGGATTTCGTGGCGGACGTTCGGGCCGCGACCCCCTCCAACGCGGCGGAGATCGTTGTTCCGGACCGGACGAAGCTGACGGAAATGATCACGGCGCTGGACAAGCGCCTCGCTGCCGCCATGACCTCCCGGCTGGAAGGGGAAAAGCTGCATCTGCGGCGGCTGCGGGAACGCCGGGTCCTGCAGGATCCCGGCGTCTATCTGGATGAACGGCGAATCTCCCTGGACCACCTGTCGGAACGGCTGGGCTCCTCCGTGCAGAGCCTGATCGCCCGGCGGCGGGGCGCTTTCTCCGCCCGGGCCGCGGCGCTGGACGCCATGAGCCCTCTGAAGGTCCTGGCCCGGGGCTATGCCATCGCCAGCCGGGAGGACGGCGGGCTGGTACACAGCAGGAAGGAAGTCAGTCCCGGTCAGCGGCTGCTCCTGCGGGTATCCGACGGGAGCATTCCCTGTGCAGTTCTGGACTCGGCAGGAAAGGATGAAACGGATGGAAGAGAATAAACTGAGCTTTGAGGAATCCATGCAGAGGCTGGAGCAAATCGTCCGCCTCCTGGAGAAGGGAGACGCCCCCCTGGAGGACGCCATGAAGCTGTTTGAAGAGGGTACCGGCCTCGCCGCCCGCTGCCAGGAGATGCTGGAAAAGGCGGAGAAGCAGGTGGTCCGGATGGCCAAGGGGCCGGACGGCGAACCGGTGGAAACGGAGTTTGAGGATGCCGGAGAATGAAGCGCGCCTCCAGGCGCTGCGGGAGCAGGTGGAGACCCGGCTGAAAACCATCCTTCCGGCGGATACCGGTCTGACGGAAGCCATGCGGTACAGTCTTCTGGCGGGGGGTAAACGTCTGCGTCCCATCCTGGCCCTGGAATTCTGCCGGATCTGCGGCGGGGAGCCGGAACGAGCACTGGACGCCGCCTGCGGCCTGGAAATGCTCCACACCTATTCTCTGATCCATGATGACCTTCCCTGTATGGACAACGATGATCTTCGCCGTGGCAAGCCCACGAACCACAAGGTTTTCGGAGAATGGCAGGCGCTTCTGGCGGGGGACGCCCTCCAGGCAGAGGCTTTCCGGGCTGTCCTGTCCTGTTCCGGTCTGCCGGATCGGGCACGGGCCGAAGCCGCCGCCGTCCTGGCGGAGGCCGCGGGGATCGCCGGCATCTGCGGCGGCCAGTATCTGGACCTGGCGGGAGAAGGCCGGATTCTGCCGGAGGCGGAGATCCGGAAAATGTACGCCGGGAAAACCGGCGCGCTTTTCCGCGCGGCCTGTCAGATGGGCTGCTGCGCCGCCTCCGCACCTGCGGAAAAGCTGGCGGCGGCGGGAGCATACGGCAGCGCTCTGGGCCTGAGCTTCCAGCTGCAGGACGATCTGCTGGATCTGGACAGTACGGAGGAAGAGCTGGGCAAGCCCATCGGCTCAGACGAACGGAATGAAAAATCCACCCTGGTGGCCTGCCTTGGCCGGGAGGCGGCAGAGGCGCTGCTCCTATCCTCCAGCCGGGAGGCGGAGGAGATCCTGGAACGGGAATTCCGCGGCGATCCCTTTCTGATCTGGCTCACCCGCTCCCTGACGAAACGAACATCCTGAATATGCGAAGCGGCGCTGTGCAGAACGCACAGCGCCGCATTTTTTACGTTCCCGTTACAGTTCGTACAGCTCCGTATACTTCTCCGTCAGGTAATCCGTGTACACCGTGGGGTCGAAGGGCTCTCCCAGGCTCTGGGCCAGGATATCCGCCGGGTCGTACAGGCAGCCCTTGGACCAGATGCGCTCCGCAAGCCACCGGTGTATGGCGGAAAAGTCCCCCGCCGCCACGGCGGCGTCCACGTCCACGGTGCGCTTCATCACCTTCAGCATATGAGCGCCATAGGCCGAGCCCAGGGCATAGGAGGGGAAATATCCGATGGCTCCGCCGGACCAGTGGCTGTCCTGCAGGACGCCGCTGCGGTCGTCCGGCACCTCCAGGCCCAGGTAATCCCGCACCTTCTCCCGCCACAGGGCGGGCAGCTCCGCCACGTCCAGATCCTCCTGGATCATCAGCTTTTCCAGCTCATACCGGAGCATGATATGCAGGCAGTAGGTGAGTTCGTCCGCCTCCGTGCGGATCAGGGAGGGCCGGGCGATGTTCACCGCCCTGTACAGCGCCTCCGCCGAAACTCCGGCCATCTGATCCGGGAACAGCTCCTTCAGTTTGGGGAGCAGGGCATCGGTGAAAGCCCGGCTGCGGCCCAGCAGATTCTCAAAGAACCGGCTCTGGCTCTCATGGATGCCCATGGAGACTCCGGTGCCCAGGCAGGTATCCGCGATGTTCCCGCCGATGTTCAGCTCATACAGGGCATGGCCTCCCTCATGGACCACGCTGTACAGAGAACTGGCGGGATCGTTCAGATGGTAATGGGTGGTGATCCGCACGTCCGTGGGACCGAAATCCGCCGTGAACGGATGCTCCGTTTCCCGGATGCTGCAGTACTTCCGGTCGATGCCGATGAACTCCATGAGCCAGTCGGAGAGCTGCCGCTGTTTCTCCAGGGGATACTCCCGGTGCAGGAAAGAGTCGTCCGGCTGTTTCCCCTTCTCCGTGATCCGATGGATCAGGGGCACCAGACGTTCCCGGAGCACGGCGAAGAATGCGTCGCAGTCTGCCATGGTGAGGCCCCGCTCGAACTCGTTCAGCAGCACGTTGTAAGGCGCTTTGTCCGGATCCAGCCAGGCGGCGTATTTCCGGTTGAAGGCGACGATCTCCCGCAGGCAGGGCTCGAACATGGCCCAGTCGCTCTTCTCTTTGGCCTCGTGCCAAACCGCATCCGCCTTGTTCAGCAGCACGGTATAGGCGATATATTCGTCCATGGGGACTTTTCTGGTCTTCTCGTATTTCAGCAGCAGCTCGCTCACCTGCCGCCGGGTGACGGGATCCAGTTTGTCTGCCTGCTCGTTCAGGGCGTGGAGCAGAGCGCCCGTTTCCTCCCCCGTCTCCAGCTTATAGGAGACCTCGGAGAGCACCGCCATGGTCCTGCCCCGGCGATCCGCGCCGCCCGCGGGGGCGCCGGTGACGGCGTCGTAGCTGATGATCCCCATGGCATGGCTGTAAGCCTTGGTCTTTTCCTCCAGCTCTTTCAGTTCCTCCAGAAGGGTGTCCAGGGATTTTGGCATGGTCTTCTCTTCCTTTCCTCGGTTTCTGTCTGCCGACATTGTAGTGACGGCGTCTCCTTTTGTCAACTTCCCGCTTGACAAGGCCGCAGGCCGGGGAAATAATGAAAGAAACTGCAGAAACAGGAGGCATCGCCCCATGGAAGACGTTCTGGACCGTTTCCTCCGCTATGTGCGGATCGATACCCAATCCGAAGAGAATCAGCAGTCCCCCACCACCCGGAAGCAGTTCGATCTGGCCAGGCTCCTGGCCAGGGAGCTGGAGCAGCTGGGCGCTGCACAGGTGCGGCTGGATGAGGAGCACTGCTACGTATACGCCCGAATCCCCGCCAATCTCCCCCAAGGAAAATCCGCCCCGGCCATCGGCTTCATCGCCCATATGGATACCTCCCCCGCCGTGAGCGGAGCCGACGTCAAGCCCCGGGTGGTGCGGTATGAAGGCGGCGAGATCGACCTGAGCGGGGACGGGACCTATGTCCTGCGCCCCTCGGAATTTCCCATTCTGGACCGGTACGTGGGCCAGGAGCTGGTGGTCACGGACGGCAGCACCCTGCTGGGGGGCGACGACAAGGCCGGAGTGGCGGAGATCATGGCCATGGCGGAATACCTGCTCGGTCACCCGGAGGCGGAGCACGGCGAGGTCTGCATCGCCTTCACCCCGGATGAAGAGGTGGGCGGCGGCGTGAAATATTTCGACCTGGACCGCTTCGGTGCGGACTTCGGCTATACCGTGGACGGCGGTTTTCTGGGAGGCATGGAGTATGAGAACTTCAACGCCGCCTCCGGCCGGGTCACGGTGTACGGCCGCAGCACCCACACGGGCAGCGCCAAAAACGCCATGCGCAACGCCGCCCTTCTGGCCATGGAATTCCAGTCCATGCTCCCCCAGGCGGAGGCGCCCATGTATACCGAGGGCTATGAGGGCTTCTACCATCTGGACAGCATCCACGGGGACGTGGAGAAATGCGAACTGTACTATATCATCCGGGACCATGACCTGGAGAGATTCAAGGCCAGGAAGGATCGGTTCACCGCCATCGGCGCGTATCTCAACGGCAAGTATGGGGAGGGGACCTTCACCACGGAGGTGAAAGACACCTACTATAATATGAAGGAGATCATCCTTCCCCACATGGCGATCGTGGACAAGGTGAAGGAAGCCATGGCGGACCTGGGGATCGAGCCCATCGTCACCCCCATCCGGGGTGGTACAGACGGAGCCATGCTCTCCTATATGGGCCTTCCCTGTCCCAACCTCTGCACCGGGGGCTGCATCTGTCACAGCCGTTTTGAATTCGTCTCCGTGCCACATATGCGCCGGTGTGTGCAGCTGCTGGTAAAGATCCTGGAAAAGCACGTCGACTGACCCTGCAAAAACAGAAAGCCGCAGGCCATTCGGCCTGCGGTGATTTTGTTGCATCCTTCTGCATTCTTATTCCTTCGGCGCTTCAGGCGCTCCGGGCATACCGGGCGCACCGGGGCCGCCGGGCATGGGCATGGGGTTCTTGATGAAGTCGTGGAAGTTCACGCGGTTCTTCTTGCAGAACTTCTCCAGCTGATCCTTGTAGCCCTCCCAGTACTTCTCATCCGCCTTGGTCTTGATGATGGGCGTGCCCATGGGCTGGGACTTCTTGCGGATGGTGATCATCTCCTGCATTTCCTTCTTGAAGAGCTTCTTGACCTCCATCTGCATGATGGTGATCTCCTGAAGGTCCTCAGCCTTCCAGCTCATGCGGGTCGCCTGGTTGCCGAAGGTGACGCCGGCGACGATCTCGGTCTGGTCGATGAATATTCTTTCCTTGTTTGACATTGAAGCTATCCTCCCAATCTGCATGCGGGCATTCCCGCATTTGTTACTTTGCTGTAACCTATTGTATGATGCTCTCACGGGAAAAGCAAGAGAGAATTTGCCGAAAATGGATATTTTGTGAATCTTTCATATTGTCCTCTCCGGGGAGATATGGTATAATCCCGTTTGCTGCTTATAGTCTGCCGGGGCAGACCCTGCCGAGGGCCGGTCCCGTCAGGCGAAAATTGAATTACAGGAGTGAAACAGAGCATGGACTTTATCCTGGACAACCTCTGGCTTGTCAGCCTCATCGCCTCCATCATCGCGCTGGTGTTTGTGGCCCTCCAGGCCAAGAAGGTGCTGGCCGAGGATGAGGGCACCGACCTGATGAAGCGCATCTCCCAGAATGTGCGCAAGGGTGCGGGCGCTTTCCTCCGCCGTCAGTACAAAACCGTCGGTATCTTCTTCGTCTGCATGGTCGTCATCATCTGCGTCATGGCGGCGCTGAATCTGCTGACCTGGTACGTACCCTTCGCCTTCCTCACCGGCGGCCTGTTCTCCGGTCTCAGCGGCTTCATCGGCATGAAGATCGCCACCAATTCCAATGCGCGTACCGCCGCTGCTGCCCAGAAGAGCCTGAATAAGGGCCTTCGCGTGGCTTATTCCGCCGGCACCGTCATGGGCT
>JAFZVM010000060.1 GCA_017617795.1 Oscillospiraceae bacterium | reverse complement strand
TATGCTGCAATGAACTTGAAAAAGTTGGCGGTATGGAGCTGGAAAAGGCTCCTTTTTGACTTCTTTCTTCCGCCCTTTTCCCCTCTTGATACCAAAACACGGTGTTTCGCTTAACAAAACACCGTGTTCTTTGACAGTCTGCATTATCGTATTTACGATAACTGACAAGCCTTATATTTCTCTGCATCTGGTTCACTGCATGCACATCATACTTTGTGAAATCATGTGCAATACAAAACACACACGGAACGGACCAGTCGATTTCTTCTGCTGCATCCATTCCAAGACGATCAATGACAAGCAGCTTAAAATCTGCCTTATGATCCAATAGCCAATCCAAATAAAAGAGTCCTTGATTGATTACGTTTTCATTCTGGCTTCTTTTGTACTCAAAAATCACAGGGCTGTTGTTCTCATCAATCCCGATACTATCCATTCGTCCGTTTGAGATAGCATATTCGCTTTTCAAAAATCGGACTCCAAAAAAAGCCTCCATATTAGATTCAATCAGGTTCTGGAGTTCTTTTTCGAGTATTACTTCTGATGATATGCGTTCTTCAACTCTATCTCCGATAGCAAAAAGCTTGATTTCAGACATAACCTGCACTCCTTTCATTTTCACACGCTTATATGATACACCCTCGCATCCGCCGACTCTCCGGTCATCTCCCTGAACGCCGCAACGTATGCCTTCATCTGCTCCTGATACTTCTCGTCCAGATCCGACGGGTCAGCGTTGGTTTTATAGTCGATGATGTGCCACTGCCCGTCCTTCTTATACAGCACATCCATGACGCCGTGCCAGAGCTTTTCGCCGCCCTGTTCCCGATAGCAGAAGGGCACCTCGCAGTGCACTTCCTCCGCGCTCAGCAGCTCCCGCAGGATATCCTGCGGGACTTCTGTTTCCTGGGGGAAGCCGCCGTTTCGGACGGTGCTGCCCACCCGCTTCAGAATATCCGTGTAATAGGCGTCCTCCGCCTCATAGTCCCAGGCGATCTCCCGGACGGCGGCGTCCAGATCCAGCGTGTTCCGGGAGGAGACCAGCATCTCCATCAGCCGGTGGACGATGGTGCCCACCAGCGCAGGATCGCGCTTCCGCCGGTCCGTGCGCACGTCCTCGTCCTCCGCGTCCTCAAACACGTCCTCGGAGGCGGTCAGCGCCTTTGTCTTGATCATGCTGGGGCGCAGGAGCGTAAAGCTACCGGTCTTCGGGCCGGGTACGGAAAGATCGAGGACGGCATTGTTATCGTATAGTTCAGACGCCTGCCGGGTCTCCGCCGTCGGCGTATACCGTGCGGAAGCGCCCGGCAGCGCGAAGAGATCCCCGTCGCTCCGCTGAGCGAAGAAAGCCCAGGGATTTCTGTCGTCGCTCTCACCGCCGGTTTTTCGCAGGTCCCCGACGATCAGAGCGCATGCAGCCCTGGTGGCGGCCACGTACAGCAGCCGGTCCCGCTCCGCCAGGAGACTTCCCGTCTCCGCCTCCGCTTCCTCCCCATAGGCCGATGTGGAGATATAGGCGTCCCTCACGCTGAACACCCAGCCCTTCGCGCCATCCGGCGTCTGTTCGATGCGGATCTCCGGCTGGATCCTCGGTTTGTGCTGGGCGGCCAGGATCACGATGGGGGCCTCCAGGCCCTTGACCTTATGGAGATTTGCGACGTGGATGCAGTCGCGGTTTCGGCTGAGCATGACGCAGCGCTCCGCCGCGCTATCGTCCTCCATGAGGTTTTCCAGATAAACCGCCCCGTCCGCCGGGGAAAGGATCTCCCCCGCCGCTTCCGCCGCCCGCAGCAATTCCAGGGCGAACCAGACGTACTCCAGATTCCCGGTCCCGGCGATCCGGAAAACCTCTTCATGCTCCAGGAGCAGGCCGAACAGCGCCGACGGCGTCATATCCCGGGCGCAGAAATACAGTTCCCGCAGGTCCGCAAGTATTCCACGGACGGGTTCCGCTGCGTCCAATTTATCATTCTCCGAGAAGATGCTGAGCACCATCCCCTGCTCCCGGAGGCGGAGCAGTTCCTTCTCGCTCAGGCGGTACAGGGGATCCGTCAGTGCGCTGTACAGGTATCTGGATTCGTTGGGCATCGTGACGTCCTTATATACGTTGACCAGAGAGCAAAGCGCGGGACACTCCCTGAATACCACCTTGCCTTCCACGCGGAACGGAATGTGGTAAGCTGAGAACAGGGAAGTGTACTGCGCGAGTTTCCCTTTCCCGTAGGTGATCAGCATGAAATCGCCATAGCGAATCTCCCGCGGTTCATCGTCTCCCTTTCCTTTGATGAGCTGCGCAGGATTGTGGACCAGGCTCCGCACGACCTCCAGCACCCGATAAGGAGCCGTTTCCTCCGGCGGGGTGTTCTTTCCGTTCCCGCAGGCATAGGTCCAGACGCCGCCGAAGCAGCCGTCCGACTCCGGCGCTTCCGACGGCAGGGGGATCGGCTCAAAACGGCTCTGGTCAGCCGTGTTCTCCGGCAGCAGTTCCCTGAAGACCCGGTTGAACCATGCGTTCATCCACCAGGTCGAGCGGAAGTTGCGTGAGAGATAGAGGACCTCTCCCACATCCCCACGGAAGAGCTCCTTGACGCTCAGGTAGGAGGCGACGTCGGCACTGCGGAAGCGGTAGATGGACTGTTTGGGGTCGCCGACGATGAAGAGGGAACCCGGTTGAGGTATGCATTTCCGCCACTCTGCACAGGGTTCCTTTGCGGTCAGGTAGAAGAAGATCTCCGCCTGCATGGGGTTCGTGTCCTGGAACTCGTCGATCAGGAAATACCTGTGCCGATCATAGATATGGCGGATCAGCCGTCCCTCCCCGGCGGCGTCCCTTTTCAGCATATCCCGCAGATAGAGCATGTAGTCGAAGAAAGAAAGGGCCCCTTCTTTTTTCAGTTCCTCGGAGATGCGCGGGACGCAGGGGGCGATGAAGGCCATGGTCAGGCTGTACTGACAGTCCTTCAGTTTGTTTTGCAGTGCGGTATAGTTCTCCGGGTCCAACTCCAGCCAGCCGACTTTATTTCTGGACAGATGTGGGGTGAAAAAGGCGCTGCCACAGGGTCCCAGCACGTCCGGGTCAAATTGCGGAAGCAGACGGAGTTTGCCGATGCTCTTGAGCAGCTGGATGATCTCCGGCAGGCTTTCGTTCCAGGAATCCAGGAGCTGTTCGCTGTTTTCCCGCAGCGCCTGCCAGGAGGCAGCGGAATCCTTGTTCTTTTCATAGGCGCATTCGGGATGGGCCAGCAGGCCCCGCACCAGGCTATGCAGCTCCGTCCTCTCCGCGGCAAACAAGTCGTCCGGTTCCCCGTTCGGCTGCGTCGGGAACGTGAATTCGGCGTTCCGATGCTCCATCAGCATTTTGAGCGTGTTCAGGAACACGCCGTCCGGCTTGCTGTGCAGTCTGCGGAAGGTCCGGTTCTGCTCCTGCAGCTCCGGCCCGTAGCTGCCGTTCTGGATCCGGGAATACTCCCGGCGGTAAAGCGCCGCCAGCTCGTCGTCGGAGAGCACCCGCGCATTGGAGGGCACGCCTGCCTCCGCCGGATGCTCACTGAGGACCATATTGCAGAAGGAGTCGATGGTCCCCATGAAGCAGAGGTCGATATTCTTCAGCGCCTCCCGGCAGCGTTTTCTTGTCTCGTCCGTGGGATCGCCCAGCTCGCCGGGAGCCCGTGCATTGCCCGTCGTTTCCACAGCACACCGCTCAATGAGCGCTTTCTGGAAACGGCTGTAGAACTCCCCCGCCGCCGCTTTGGTAAAGGTGATGGCGCAGATCCGGCTCACATCGATCCCGGCCTCCACCATGGCCACCATGCGCTTCACCAGCACCGTGGTTTTGCCGGAGCCCGCCCCGGCTTCCACGAAGAAGTTGGACGCGATATCGCTGACGATGCGGTCTCTCGCCGTCAGGTCCTTTTGGATCAGGTCATTCATCGCTGCCCTCCTCTTCTTCGGCCGCTTTCCTGTTCTTGCCGCAGATCGCGCCCAGTTTGCAGTATTGGCAACTCTCTTTCGATTCCGCACAGGGATAATCCCCGGAAAGAAGCGCGCTGCGGAATTCTGAGAGGCGCTCCGCCAGCTTTGCTTTCATGTCCGCGTCGTACCGGCATTTCACCGTTTTCCTGCTGCGGAAATAGCGGTACTCGCAGCCTGCGACGTCGTAACCGGACTGCTCCATCATATAGGCGTAGATCAGCACCTGGAGGCAGTCGGCGATATCGTCCTCCTTGTGCCTGATCCTCCTGCCGGTTTTGAAATCGACGATCAGATATCGCCCGTCCGCCCTCTTTTCCATGCGGTCCGGGATGCCCCGCAGGGTAACGCCGCTGGGATGCGTGACGGTCTTCGTTTCTTCGGAAAGAACGACCTCCCGCCCGGGATCCGTCTCAAATGCGTTCTGCATCATGCGGAGGAACTGCCGTCTTTCCCGGCTTGCGTCTTCCGGGTGCACCGGAGGGCGGGCAAGGAGGAAACGGTCGAATTCTGCTTCCGTCTGCCGGAGGAACTCGTCCCTCTGCGGATGCTGGCGGCCAAGCAGCGCCATCAGGCTGTGGGCAAGGGTTCCCACCTCATTGGCATGGATCACTTCGAAGGGGTCGTCCTCCTCCGGTTCCTCGATCCCGAGGATCCTGGTCAGGAAAAAGTGTCTCGGGCAGTTGAAATAATCGTCGATGGCCGAGGGAGACCAGCTCGCCTCCGCCGCCTCCCCGGCCGCTGCGCCATCGGAGGACGGCAGGGCGTCGGAAACGATGCTCCTGCCGTCCATATAAGCTGTGCCGAGCCCGGAATGCCGGGAAATGCGGTCCTCAAAGAACCCAGCGTGGCGGAACGCCTGTTCGAAGCGATCTCCCTGCGCCGGGTTCGCCGCGGCGACAATCTCATGCAGCACGGAGGAGGGGTTTTCTTCCTTCAACGCGGCCAGGTCATAGGAGGAATAGGAGAGGCGGACCTTGAGATCAAGGGCGGCGGAAATGCGCAGGAGGTCGTCCAGGTTCTGCTTTTTGCGAAGGATGCGGACTGCCGACGTGGGAACCGACGGTTCCGCTCCGAACAGCCGATAATCGCTGTCCAGCAGCAGATAGTTTTCCGTGGGCGATCCCGGGAAGTTGGATGCGCTGAGGCCCGCGACGAAGAGATATTCCCGCGGTACCGCCAACGCCCCGCCGATGCCGCAGATATGGAGATGCCCTTCCCTGCTGTTTTCCGAGGCGACCGTCTTGTTCAGGATTGCCGGGATGATCTCGTCGATATCGTCGGTCGACGAGAACTGCAGATAGGCTTCGATCATGCCTGAGATAACGGTCACGGCGGATCGGTCGATGCGTCCGGCCGCGCCGTCCCTGAGCTTTGCGTAGGTCCGGATGAGGTAGGCGGGGCCTTTTTCCATTTCCGCGGCAAGGGTCCTCAGGCAGGACAGGAGATAAAGAGCGTGGGTCTTCTGCGCTTCGCTGCGGTATGCCGTCTGCGCCAGCGCGGAAGCGTAGTCTCCCAGCTTCTGCCGGTTGGCTTCGGCGTTGGCGGAGAGACGCAGGGAACCGGCAGCTTTGATGAGCTCTTTCCAGCCGTCGCGGCTGATCGGTCTGCCCTCCGGAAGAATCTCCTGCAGATGCTGCCGGTCAAACGCTTCGCTCATGACCAATGCAGACAGAGCGTCGATTCCCCGGTAACCGGAGGTGTTCCAGGTATGATAGAGCTTCAGCAGCCGGGCAGGATTGGAGACCGTGATGGGAAGGCCGCAGCCGAAGCTCATGGGAATGTCATACTCGACGGAAAGATCGTGGAACAGCTCCGCGTAGCCGATGGTCTCCGCCACGGCGACGGTGCAATGATCCAGGGGAATGTTGTTCCGATAGATGAAGCTGACGATGTCCCGCACTTCGTTTGACGAACCGTAGCACTCGGTGAAGACCGCACCGCGCAGAGGCTGCGGCTCCACCCGGAACAGGTCCGTCAAAGAACTCTCCTGTACCTTGCCGCCGGATAGTTTCTCCGCGAGGGCTTTTTCCAGCGGGGACAGCGGGTATTCCTTCAGGGTCAGGACGTCGGTATCCAGGCTCTTGGCTTCCGACAGGGCTTTCCGGATCAGTCCGATCGTGTCGATCCTCCCGGATTCCGTCAGCTTTTCCAGATAGCGGTCGTATGCGCTCACCAGCGCCTTGTTTTTCTCCGGGAATTCACCGATCGAAAGCAGCGTATGGATATCTTTGCCTTCATCTTCCGGAATCAGAGAACGCAGAGAATAAAAGGCAGAAGCCATAGATTCCGCATCGGAGAAAGACGCGCTCTTGAAATACGGTATCTCTCTCAAAAAGGAATCAATGACAGAGGGCTCGTCCTTCCGCGGAAGGAAAACGCTTGTGACTGCGATCCCGCTCCGCTGAAGCGCAATCCGGGCCAGGTCGACACTGCCGACGAACCGAAAGCCAAGTGTATTCCTGCCAAATCTGGCAAGACTCCTCATGAGCTCCGTTCCGTTGGCTCCCGGTGCAAAAACGATGGTTTCTCTCATAACGGACGCATCCTTTTCCCAGCATGCTTTATGATAATAATTCGGCAGGCGCTTTCATGATGCACTATTCCTTTGACAACTTGATTCCCAGTTTCCTAAGCTCTTGTTCGAATTCTGCCCGATCCATTTTCCCTTCTTCAAACAGCTTTTTCATATTCGGACCGATTGAGACGGTATCCGGTATGCCGGCCGCACTGCCGCGCCTCAGCTCGTCAGGACGCCAACCGCAGTTCAGCCAGAGATGACTGTGATTGTTCAGGCTTGTATACAGTTCGCAGAACCGCTCCATCTGAGCCCTGGTGAACTGAACGCCCAGGTCACAGCTGAGAAAGTCCGCCAAAAACTGCATGGTTTCCGCAGGACTCTCACCCGGCAGAACACCGCCGGTCTGGATATCTCTGAAGATGTAATAGAGGACCTTGTCCAAAGCGGTAGTCCTGTACTCCTTCCGCAGTTTTTCTTTCTTCGCGTCGCTCTTTGCGTAGTCGATCTCAAATCGTTCGTCCTGCGTATAACAGGCAAAGTCAGACAGACATTTCCCTGCGACGGGGTTCCCGTCCGGATCCAGTATATCGCCCCGGGGCTCTCCTTCAAAGTCTCTGTACTTGCCGTCAGTTTTTAACCTGCTCAGGAAACGGACCATCTGTTTTCCGTCCTGTGAAAGGAAAAACCGATCCTCAGTATTTTCCAGGAACGCAAGCTTCTCAGCGGGCAAATAATACGGCTTGTCCTGCTGCCGGTCTACGGTGTAATACAGCAGTGTGTACTTCCCATAACCGGAGCCGATCAGCTTGTTGTTCACGATAAGCCGTTCGGCGGGATCCTCCATTGTCTCTCCGGTATAGACCTCCTTCAGTTCGAGCACTGTGTACGGGTGCCCCGCTTCTCTCTGGACGATGCCGGAAAAAGCAATGAAATCTCTTTTGTGCAGCTGATTGATCCCTTCATAATGCCTGAAGACATTCCAGGCTTCCCCAACTGAGATCACGCCATAGAGGTTGGAAAAGCAAAGGTAATAATCCTGCAGCAAATCGAGTTTCTCCTGTGAAAGCCCCAGTTCGGCATACTTCTTCGCAAGTGTTTTTTGTGACAGCGGCTTCATTCTGCATGTCTCCTTTTATATATACCACACCGGAAGCTGCAGCAGATTCTCGCGCAGCAGATTGGGCTGGGGGCAGGTGCAGACGATGGCGCCCATACCGCGGCGTTTTTCCTCGACCTTGTCCAGGACTGTAAAAGCTCCGGCCTCATCTGCCGTGACTGTTGGATTCTGCTTGATCTCAACGGGATAAAGTATGCCGTTCTCTTCGATGATCAAGTCGATCTCGCTTTCAACCTCATATTCCACACCGTCTTTCCGGACCTTTTTCTTGTCCCGGCCGCGATAATAAGAAACACAGTACCGATAGTCGATCCCTCGATTGGAATAGGACTTCAGAATCTCCGAAATGACAAAGGTCTCAAACATGGCTCCGCTCATTGCTCCATAGGCGAGGGCTTCCGGTGTGAGCCAACGGGTCAGGTAAGCGGCAAGCCCTGTATCGCGGAAGTAGACTTTGGGAGTCTTGATCGCTTTTTTCAGAACGGACGGTGTATAGGGCTCCAGCAGATAGACGATCCCGGACGCCTCCAGAATGGACATCCACTTTTTAACCGTAACGGCATCTTTGCTGATCTCGTCCGCAATGTTGGCATAATTGAGCATCTGCCCCGTTCTTGCAGCGACCGCTACCATAAAACGGCGAAAGTCATCCAGGTTCTGTACGGCGGAGAGCTTACGAACGTCCCGCTCCAAATAGGTCTTCACATAGCTGGAGAAAAACGCAGACCATTCCATTTCCGGATTCTGCAGTTCAGGATAACTGCCGTGGTGGATCACATCCCATATGCTTTCCGGCGATTTCGCGGAGGAGCTCCGTTTTTGAACATAATCCATGGTGGGAACAAAGGGCTCGTTGAATGAGGTTCCCTGGATCTCTCTTAGGGACAAACCGGAAAGTTCAATGATGCTGACACGGCCGGAAAGAGACTCCGATGCTTTTTCCATCAATTCCAGGGGCTGTGATCCGGAAAGGCAGAATTGACCTCGCTCATCGCTTTCATCACACTTGATCTTGATAAAGCGGAATAAGCCCGGCGCTCGCTGTACCTCATCATAAAAAACAGGCGGCGGATTCAACATCATAAACATGTTGGGGTTTTCATTTGCCTGATCTTCAATAAACGGATCGTCGATCGGAACGTATTTTTTGTCAGGAAACAGAGCCTTGAGCATGGTTGATTTTCCGGTCTGCCTTGCTCCGGTCACCAGTACGCACTTGAAAGTCCTGTTTGAGGCATTGACCAAGTCTTCGATGCTGCGTTTGATATACTTCATGTGGATCACCTGTATTCGACTATTATTGATTCCGAATCTGGATTTGTCGTAATTATACCACTTCTTGTGTACGCCGTCAAGCGAATATGGATTTCTGATGCAGTCAACAAGTGCAGTTTTCGTCGCTTTCAGCGATCTTCAAGAACGTGTTAACCTTACGACTCACGAAGAAGGCGTGTTTCGAGCGGGAAAACCGGATCGTTGACGGGCATAAGCAAACGGTCAAATACATAGCTGGGATTGCGATTTGAGGGGGAGATATTGTTTGTACTGAAATAACGTGACCAATGATAAAGGCCGGACGGATGCATGCGTCATCCGTCCGGACAGATCGTTTCCATCTCTGACCATTATACTTTAAAAAACACCGGCATATAACGAAGCGGACCGACGTATTTGCGGCACAGGGACGGAAGGCGTCGGCACAGCGAAAAAAACGCTGCGCATTCCCCGTCGCTGGGGGTCAGGCCGCCGTAGAACGCACGCTCAAAAACGCCGGTGAGTTCGGCAAAATCGGCCTGCTCTCCCAGTATGCGCTGGATCCGCGTACCGAAGCTGCCGCAGTATTCCATGGGGGAATTCGCCTGCATGGGCGGCAGTCCGCACAGCTCCAGGGCACGCAGCACTCTGGGATACAGCTCCGTCACCTGATCCCGGGGCGGCAGCTTCCGGATGCTGGACAGCCTCCTGCGCCGCAGCATGAGGCGTCCCAGCACGGCAGCCAGGACCGCGAGGACGACGGCGGCAGCAACATAGAGCCAGGGCCTGCTTCCGGTATCGTAGCGGATCGCGTCCGCGGGCGCGGGAGACGGCGGAAGCACTGACGGGTCCTCCGGGCGGTCTTCCTCCGTCGGCTGTTCGGAGGGAGGCGGGCTTTCGCTCCCCTCCCCGTTCAGATCGGCGAGAAGATCGCTCTCATAGACCTCGTCCGTCCGTTTGTCCGGGTCCGGCAGGGAGATGACCGTCGCCACTCCCAGCTTTTCCAGGAGCGGCAGCCGCTTCAGCTCCGTTTTCAGCGTGATCTCGTAAGAGGGTGGGGACAGGGGCTTCACTACGGCGAAATAAACGGCGGCAGCCAGCCCCAGGGCCAGGACGCAGGCGGATATGCTCATCAGGGCGTGGGCGGAGACCACCGCCCTGCGGGTGGAGGCGCGGAGCATATTCCCGCGGTAGATGCGGCTGAGGGCGAGGCAGCCCGAGGAGAGCAGGAACAGGACCAGGAGCGCCGGATGGCTGCCATATTGAAACAGCATTTCCCCGGTGATAACGAGCACCCCCAGGGGCAGGGCCAGGGCCGCGCCGACCCTTGTCCGTGTGAGGAAAAACAGCCCCAGGCAGGCGGCGCAGACGACAACAGCATAGACCGCGGCTTCCCCCGCGCCCCGGTGCAGCGCCATCCCGGTGCAGATGGCGACAAGGACCAGCACGACTATGCCCGCGACGGCGGTCTTCTTCGTATAGGAAAAGGCGCAGGCCGCGAGATTCAGCACAAGGCATAGGAGAAACGCCGGAAGAAACCGGCCCTCCAGCGACTGCGGGATCAGGAAGCCCTCGGAAAAGCAGATCCCCACGCAGGCGGAAGCCAGGGCGGAAAAGCAGAGCTCCCAGCAGCTCCGACGCAGATACGCGGCAAAGCTCATCATACCGCGCTCCTTCCGATTTCATCCGCAGACTGGATGACATACAGTTGAATGTCGGCGGCCCGCAGGGTGCGGATCGCCCGGTCCGTCGCACTCTCCTCCGGCGCGCCGTAGGGACAGACATAGAACAGGATGACCGATTTCATCCTGCGCTGCAGCTCCATCATCTGCTTCGCCGCGTATTCGCTGAGCGCTGACGTGCACACGGCCAGGTTGGAGGCGGAATACCTGCGGGTACACTCCTTTTCCAGCATCCGTTCCAGCCTTTCGCAGCCGCTCCCCTTCTCCGGACCCGGCAGGGCCGCCATGAGCTCCTCCGTGCTCACCAGCGGACGGCGGCCGATCTCCCCGGTATCGTCCTCCGCCAGCAGCTCCGCGTCCATGCCCAGGTTCCGGGCAAACATCCCCAGAGAGGCGCAGCATTCGCTCACACCGTCAAAGGCCTCCATGGCCGTTTCCGGGTCATACCCCGGCGTCACGGCGCAGGGGATAACCGTCAGGCTGTTGTTGCCGTAGCTCTCCAGCTGCTTGGTCATATAGCTGCCGGTATGGGAGGAGAGATTCCAGTGGATCAGTTTGATGGGGTCGCCGATGGAATACTCCCGCACGCCGGAATAATCCACGCTGTCCGCCGTGGACACCCGATTGGCGTATACGCTTTCGGTGCGGACGGTTTCGGACAGGGAGAGCCTGCCCAGCTCATGGCACCGGGGCAGAACCGTCACGGTCCTGGTGAAGGACGACGCCCGCTCCACGGAGACGACGCCCAGCAGTCCTGATACCCGCAGGGAGCGGAGGCCGACGGTATATTTCCCCACATGGTCCAGGGAAACGTCGAAGCCGAAATCCCGGCTCTCCCCCGGGGCCAGGGTAAAGCGCAGGCCCGACCCGGAGCGGACGCCGCCGAAGGCGTCCGTTACGAAGCATTCCGCGCTGACGCCCACGCACACCAGCCGTGACGCGCTCACGATCCGCAGGGATACGGGGACGCTCTCCCCCCGGAGACAACTCTCTTCTCCCCCCAGCCCTTCGCAGCGCAGGCTTCGGGAGACGGTGACGGCGTACGCCAGCGAGAGGGCGCAGAGGAACAGGAGGAACAGGACGGGCAGGTAGCCCGGCAGGGTGTTCAGCACCGCCGCCGGAAGGGCGCACAGCACCAGGACGGCCGCCAGCAGCGCCGCCTTCCCCGGATGTACAACCAGGCGGGCGTGCTTCATTTCTCCCTGCGGATGGGGACGACCACGCTGCCCAGGACCGAGGCGATCACGTCCTTTTCGCTGCGCCGGGCGATCTTGGCCTCGTGGTTGAGCAGGAGCCGGTGGGCCAGGACGTGGGGGGCGAGGTACTTCACGTCCTCCGGGAGGACGTAGCCCCTCCCCTGATACAGGGCGTAGGCCCGGCAGGCGTTCACCAGGGCGATGGTCCCCCGGGGGCTGCTGCCCAAAAGCACGTCCGGGTTCGTCCGGGTGGCATTCACGATGGAGACGATGTACCGGGCCAGCTCCGGGGAGACGTACACCCGCTCCGCCGTCTCCCGCAGGGCCAGGACCGTCTTTCCATCCGTCACGGGTTTCAGCTCGCTCCGGGCCTTTTTCACCTCGAAGGCCACCCGGATCTCCTCCTCCGGCAGAGGGTAGCCCAGGGAGAGCTTCATGAGAAAGCGGTCGATCTGGGCCTCAGGCAGAGGGTAGGTCCCAAAGGAGTCGATGGGGTTCTGGGTGGCCAGGACCATGAAGGGCTCCTCCAGACGGTAGGTTTTGGAATCCACGGTGACCTGCTTTTCCTCCATGGCCTCCAGAAGGCTCGCCTGGGTCTTGGCGGAGGCCCGGTTGATCTCGTCTGCCAGGATGATGCTGCTCATGACCGCGCCGGGGCGAAACTCGAATTCGCCGGTCTTCTGGTTGTAGACGGAGAAGCCGGTGACGTCCGAAGGCATGATGTCCGGGGTGAACTGGATGCGCTTGGAGGGGCAGGAGATGGTGCGGGCCAGGGCCGAGACCAGGCTCGTCTTGCCCACGCCGGGCACGTCCTCGATGAGCACGTGGCCGCCGCAGATGAGGGCCGTGACCACCAGCTCCACCACGCTTCGTTTTCCGATGACCACCGTTTCGATGTTGTCCACGATGGCGCGTATGGTCTTTGCGCTGCTTTCCGCCAGATCGGCGGCCAGAGCGCGGTTTTCGGTTTCGTTCATTGTCTGTCCTCGCTGTTTCCGTGGAGCACCGGCGCGCACAGGCGCTGCATTCTCCCATCGGGTCCCAGATGCTCCACTATGCTGATCCGGACGCCGTAGGCGTCGTACAGATTCTTCTCCGTAATGACCTCCGCCGCCGGACCGGAGAGGACCGGGGCGTTCCTTTGCAACAGCACCACCCCGGCGTCACAGAGGAAGGCGTGCTCCGGCAGATGGGTCGTCATCACGGCGGCGTAGCCCCGGTCCCGCAGGGCACAGATCTTCTCCAGCACCCGGATCTGATTGCCGTAATCCAGGCTGGCCGTGGGCTCGTCAAGCAGCAGGAGTTGGGGTTCACCGGCCAGCGCCTTTGCCAGCATCACCAGCTGCCGCTCCCCGCCGGAGACATCGGTATAGGCCCGCTCCCGCAGATGCAGGATGCCCATGTCCTCCATGGCGGCCTCGGCAAGCTCCCGGTCCCGCGCGG
>JAFZVM010000059.1 GCA_017617795.1 Oscillospiraceae bacterium | reverse complement strand
GGGCTTTCGGGCGGCGGTGACCGGCGGGCGGAGCCTGCTCCGGGCCCTGCGCTGCCGTCAGGCGGAGATCCTGCCGCCTGAGGACGGGATCCCCTCCTTTCGTCTCTCTGAGGACGGGTTGACCCTGGAGGCCACGGACGAAGAGGGCCGGAGCTGGAGCTGGGACCGTCTCCTGTGCGCCCTCCTCCGGGCGGAGCTGCGGGGCGGGGCTGGCCCCCTCTGCCTTCCCTATGCCGCTCCGGAGGCGGCGGAGGAGGTGGCTGCCCAGGAGGGAGAGAAACTGCTGCGCCTGGGGCGGGACGGACAGGCGGCGGAGGAGCTCTGGCGGCTGCGGCCCTATGCCCGGGACGGCCTGTTCCTGGCTCTGCGCCTCTGTCACTGGCTCCACAGCGCCCGTTCTCCCTTCCAGGGCCGTCTGGCGGATCTGATGGACAGTCTGCCGGCCTATGAGACCCGGGAGACGGAGCTCCCCATCCGCTCCGGCAGCGGCAGGCTGCTGCGGGCTCTGCGGCAGGAATACGGCGGCGAGACCGTCTCCGGCTTAAAATTCCGTACGGCCAAGGGCTGCGCCACCGTTTCCCCGGATACCCTGGGAAAGCTGCGCATCCGGGCGGAGAGCGCCGCCATGGAAGCCGCCGGGGAGCTCTGCGCCGAGCTGCGGGAGCGGCTGCGCCAACTGGACGCATGAAAAAAGAATTGCGCCTATGGGTACAATTCATCCTTTTCCTCGTCAGAGAGACGTTAATGATCAAGTAAAGGCGAAACCCGCATGGTTAAGCCATATTTATTTACTTGATCACCTGATCAAGTAAAGGCAAACCGCATGGTTAAGCCATTTTCCACTTTACTTGATCATTTATCTGTTCCTGACGGGAAACTTGCCCCGCTTTCCCGGTCCTGCCAGCAGCGAAGGCCCTGCGGCTTGACGCCGCAGGGCCCTGATAAAGCAGATCTTTCTCAGAAATCCGCGCTGCCCGTCGTCCTCGGGAAGGGGATCACGTCCCGGATGTTCGACACCCCGGTGAGGTACATGATCAGGCGCTCGAAGCCCAGGCCGAAGCCCGCGTGCTTCGTCCCGCCGTACCGCCGCAGGTCCAGGTACCACTGGTAACCGGACTTGTCCAGCCCCAGCTCGTCCATGCGCCGTTCCAGCAGATCCAGCCGTTCCTCTCTCTGGCTGCCGCCGATGATCTCCCCGATGCCCGGGGCCAGGCAGTCCACCGCCGCCACGGTCTTTCCATCCTCGTTCAGGCGCATGTAGAAGGCCTTGATCTCCTTGGGATAGTCCGTCACGAACACGGGCTTGCCGAAATGCTTCTCGCTCAGGTACCGCTCGTGCTCCGTCTGCAGATCGCAGCCCCAGGAGACGGGATACTTGAAGTCCTCCCCGCTCTTCTGCAGGATCCCGATGGCCTCGGTATAGCTCACCCGGGCAAAATCCGAGGAGGCCACCAGCTCCAGCCGGTCCCTGAGGCCCTTATCCACAAAGCTGTTGAGGAATTCGATCTCCTGGCCGCACTTATCCAGCACGGCGCGGATGACGAACTTCAGCATGCCCTCCGCCATCTCCATATCGTCCTCCAGATCCGCGAAGGCGATCTCCGGTTCGATCATCCAGAACTCCACCGCGTGCCGGGGGGTGTTGGAGTTCTCCGCCCGGAAGGTGGGACCGAAGGTATAGATGCTGCCGAAGGCCATGGCGTAGGTCTCCCCGTTCAGCTGACCGGAGACCGTCAGGCTGGTCTCCTTGCCGAAGAAGTCCTGGGACCAGTCCACCTGCCCGTCCTCGGTGCGGGGCGGATCGTTCACATCCAGCGTAGTGACCCGGAACATCTCCCCCGCGCCTTCGCAGTCGCTGCCGGTGATGAGGGGCGTATGCACGTACACAAAGCCCCGGGACTGGAAAAACTCATGGATGGCGAAGGCCGCCACGCTGCGGATGCGGAACACCGCGCTGAACAGGTTCGTGCGGGGGCGCAGATGGGCCACGGTGCGGAGATACTCCACGCTGTGCCGTTTCTTCTGCAGGGGATACTCCGGGGCGCTGGCCCCCTCCAGGCAGATCTCCGCGGCCTTCAGCTCGAAGGGCTGCTTGGCCTCCGGAGTCAGCACAAAGGTGCCCCGGACGGTGAAAGCCGCCCCCACGTTCTGCTTTGCCACCTCGGCGTAGTTCTCCACGGTATCCGCGGCGAATACCACCTGCAGGCCCTTGAAGCAGCTGCCGTCGTTCAGCTCCAGGAAGCCGAAGCTCTTCATATCCCGGATGGTCCTGGCCCAGCCGCAGACGGTGATCTCCCGTCCGGCAAAGGCGGCGGGGTCCATATACAGGCTTTTAATCGTCTCTCTTTTCATCTTCTTCACTTCCCGATCCTTCGATCGCGGCTTCCGCCGCTTCTGCTGTTTCTTCTCCTGCGGCTTCCGCCGCTTCCGCAGTCTCTCCGATCACGGCTTCCACGGTGCCCGCGATCTGCTCCGCCAGTTCGGCGGGGACCGTGTCCCGGGCGGCTTCCGCCGCCTCCTCCCGCTTCAGCTCCTGCTCCACCTCGGCGGACTCCCGGTAATCCACCGGCTCCACCGCGGGGCCTTCCGGCACGTTCTCCGGCGTATTCGCCTTATATCCGGATTTCATGGTGAGGATGCGGTAGGCTTCGCTCAGTTCCTCGTCCTGTCCTTCCTCCTCCGCTTCCTCTTCCTTCCGGCGCTGCGCCTCCGCCTCCGCGGCCAGCATCTCCGCCTTCCGGTCCCGGTTGACCCACAGGTCCTCCGGCTCGGGATGGAGGGCCACCCGTACGTACAGCATGATCGCCGCGGCCAGGAGGCAGGTGAGGATGGCGATGAGCTGGCTCACCCGCAGGTTGGTGCTTCCCACGTAGAGGCTGTCCGTCCGCAGGCCTTCGATCCAGGCCCGGCCCAGGCCGTACCAGGCGACGTACAGCAGGAAGACCTGGCCGTCGAACTTCCGGTGCTTCTTGGACCAGAAATGCAGGATCACAAAGCCCAGCACGTTCCAGAGGCTCTCATACAGGAAGGTGGGGTGGAAATAGAAGGTCTTGAAGGAATACACCAGGCCCATGCGCCAGGGCAGGGTGGTATCGGTCCCGTGGGCCTCCCGGTTGGTGAAGTTGCCCCAGCGGCCGACGGCCTGACCGATGAGAAAGCCCATGCTGCCCAGATCCGCGAATACCCGGAAGGGGATCTTCTTCGCCTTGGCCGAGATGGCGGCGCCGATGAAGCCGCCGATGATCCCGCCGTAAATGGCGAGGCCGCCTTCCCAGATCTTCACGATATCCAGCAGGTCGTGGCTGCCGTCGAAATAGGGATTGGTGCCGTCGTCCGCCCGGTAGAAGATCACGTAGTACAGCCTGGCGCAGATCACCCCCAGGGGCACGGCGCAGATCAGCATATCCACCAGGTCGTCCTGGGTGATGCCGAAGTCTTTGGTACGCTTCATGCAGTACAGCACCGCCAGCAGGAAGCCCAGGGCGATGAGCACCCCGTACCAGTACACCCGCCAGCCGAAAATGGTGAAGTAAGGCAGGAATGTCAATTTGAAGCCTTCGCCCAGGATGGGGAAGGTAATTGCCGGTATCTCCATCGTATTCATCCTTTCCCGGATTCTGTGGGACGGACAACGGAAAGGGCCAGCCGGTCCGCCCGGAATGTCTCCCGGATGAAGGCCTCCGCCTCCTCCGGCTCCAGCCCGCTCCGGATCATCGGGGACTCCATGCCGTCGAAGCCCATGAAATGTCCGTCCGCCTGAGTATGGCACAGGTCGAAGAAAGAATCAAGTGCCATAATGAAATTGCCCCGGGCGGCCTTCTGCAGACGCCGGAACCGCTCAACGGTCTCCCGGTCCGCCCGGAAGGTCTCCGCCGCGTCCACGATCCTTCCCAGCACCTCCTGGGGATCCCTGCAGCGACCGCCCGCGCAGCAGACTCCCCCGCCGGGAAAATCCGTCACGCCCGCGGAGAAGCTCCGGTTGATCGCCCCCCCGTCGTACAGGGCGGCGTACAGGGGAGATCCCTCCCCCAGGAACAAGTCGCAGCTCAGCTCCGCCAGGAGCAGCCGCCGCTGCCAATCCTTCCCCTCCGGGACGAAGGGCAGCTTGCTTCCCAGCAGGAAAACGGGCATGCTCACGGGCATCTCCGTCTCCGTTCTCACCCGGACCGGGGCCAGGTCCGCCTCTTCCCCCCTGTCCCGCTCCGGCGGTTTCCGCCGGGGCTTTTCCGGCAGCAGACGGGCGGCCAGGGAAAGGATCGACTCCGGGTCCACGTTCCCGGCGCAGCACAGGACCATGTTATCCGGCCGGTAAAAAGACTCATGGCAGCCATACAGCAGATCCGGCGTGATCCGGGCGATGCTCTCCTCCGTGCCCAGGTTCCCCTCCCGGACAGGATGGCGGGCATACAGCGCCTTCATCAGCTCCGTCCGCACCCGGCGGCCGGGCTGGTCCTCCCGCATGCGGATCTCCTGGGCGATGATCCCCTGTTCCTTGGCAACGCTCTCCTCCGTGAAATACGGGGTGGAGACGAAGGTGATCAGCTCCTCCAGGTCCTCCATGAACCCCTCGGTACAGGAAAAATGGTATCCGGTTTTGTCCGAGGAGGTGAAGCCGTTGGCTCTGGCTCCCGCGGCGCTGAGCTTCATGGCCGCATGGTAGCCTGGCATCTCGAACATCTTGTGTTCCATGTAGTGGGCGGCGCCGGCAGGGGCGTCCTTCCATTTGCCCCGGATGGTGAAGCGCAGGTCACAGCCGCCGAACTTCACCGCCAGCAGGGCGTGCTTCGTCTGCAGGCCGGGCCGGGGAAACACGTATACCGCGAGCCCGCTCTCCGTCACCCCGGCGTACCGGGTGAGGCCGTATTCCGCAAACTCCCTTGGGATCATGCCTCCGCCTCCTTTTCCGGGCCCCGGAGGAAGTAGTCCAGCTCCGGCTGCACCCGCTGAGCCATGCGGATCACATCCTCGGGACTCACCTCCAGCGCCAGGGCTGCCAGTTCCTCCGGCCTCGCGGAGCTGCCCAGCAGTTCCTGACCCAGATAGAAGCTGTCCAGGGCGCCGCCCTTATCCCCCGTCATGCGGTAGGCTGCTGCGGCGGAGACCCGGGCGGCCTCCAGATCCTCCGGGATCAGCTCCCCCGCCCGGCAGCGGTCCAGCTCCTCCAGCACCGCCTCCATCACCTCATACCGTTTATCAAAGGCGATGCCGGCAGTCACGGTAAAAACGGCCTTGTGCCGGTCGCAGCCGGAACTGATGCTGTAACACAGGGACTTCTGCTCCCGCACCGTCCGGAAAAGCCGGGAGGTATGGGAGGCCCCGTAATAGCGGTTGAATACTTCCAGAACCGGCTGCTCCTGGGGTGCGACGTATCCGCCCAGGCGGCATCCCAGGACCAGCGTCCCCTGTTCAACATCCATATACTCCGTTTCGCTGCGCAGGACGGCGGCGCTGTCCCGGATCTCCGTCTCCGGCATCCGCCGTTCCTCTCCCCCCGGCAGGGTGAGGAAGGAATCCAGTACCGTATCCCTCACCTGCTCAAAGGGCAGGGCTCCGCAGTAGAACAGGCGCACGGGGGAGACGGCCAGCATCTGCTGATAATGCCGGGTCAGGATCAGATGGGTGATCTTTTCCGCTTCCTCCGGGCTGCCCAGGGGATAGACGCCGTAATCCTCATCGGCACACATGAGGGCCCTTGCCCGGATGCGGGCATAGGTCGGCTTATCGTTCACCGCCGTCAGGATGCGGTCCCGGAGGTTCTGCCGTTCGGAGAGGACATAATCGTTGCGCAGCAGACCGCCCCGGGTATCCGGGTCCAGGCAGAGATCGCTCACCAGGCGGATCACCCGTTCCAGGTTCCGGCTGCCTGCAGGCAGCCAGGGATCATCCGGGAAGGCAGCGCCGAAGCCCGCCGCCAGGATCTCCCCATACTGCCGGTACTCCGGCTCCACCACAGCCCCACAGGCCTCCTGACAGGCGGCCTTGAGCCGACGCATATCCGGCCAGGCCCGGCAGCCCCGGGCCAGCACGTTCAGAACCAGGGCGTTTTTCGCCGCGTCCTCCTGCTGCAGGCGGCGCAGGAAGCTGACGGAGAAAGTCCCCGTTCGGAGCCGATCCGTCTGTACACAGCAGAGGCGGACGCCGGGAAGCAGCTCCCTCTGCGTGATCTTTTCCATGGTCAGCCCTCCTTTCTCATGGGAAAGCGCAAATGTTTAATAATAAATTATACCATATGATTCCCCTTCGGTACAAGTCTTTTCCGCCGTCAAACGCCGCCGCAGCCCTGACGGACTGCGGCGGCAGCATCTTCCGCAGACAGATTCATAACGCGGAGCGTCAATTCATTTCGCGCGCCCCGTCGAGGCGCAATTCATCCCCCGATCGTTTCCCGGATCTCCGGTTTCTCCCCCCGGCTGACCCGGATCTGCCAGCTCTTTCCCCCGGCGTTCATCCGGGCTTCATATCCCGGCCAGGACTCCGGCAGCTTCGGCTCCGCACGGAGCCGGCCCGCCTGCATCCGCAGGCCCAGCAGTTCTTCTGCCGCCGTGCGGAGGAACCACCCGGCGGCGCCGGTGTACCAGGTCCAGCCAGCCCGGCCGGGCATGTCCGGATGGGTGTATACGTCCGCCGCCAGCACATAGGGCTCCCCCTGGTAGATCTCCTCCGGCCGTTGACCGGGAAGCAGGGTCTCCAGCAGCCTCCAGCCCAGCTCGGTCTCCCCGCAGCGCAGGCAGGCCGCGGCCAGCCAGACGGCGGCATGGGTATACTGGCCCCCGTTCTCCCGCACTCCGGGCAGATAACTGCGGATATAGCCCGGTTCCTCCAGCCCGTTGAAGGGGGGTGTGAAGAGCCTGACCGTTCCCTGCTCCGGATCCAGGAGGACCTCCGCCGCCTTTTTCACCGCTCTCCGGCTCTTTTCCGGGTCCCCGAAGCCGCTGAGTACCGCAAAGCTCTGGGCCAGGGAATCGATGGCGCACTCCCGGCTGTCCGGCGCCCCCAAGGGCCGTCCGTCGGCATACCAGCCGCGAAGATACCATTCTCCGGTCCAGGCGGCGTCGGCGCTCTTTCCCAATTCGGCGGCTCTGGCTCGAAGGTCCTCCCGCCCCGTCAGCGCAGCGAAGCGGTCCAGCACCAGGGCGGCGAACCAGGTGAGCCATACGCTCTCCCCGCCCACCGCGTCCATGCCGTCGTTCCAATCGCCGCTCCCCATCAGCAGAAGACCGTGGGGACCGCAGCCCCGTTCCAGCGCCAGGCCGATGGCCCGCAGGCCGTGCTCCCTCAGCGTACCGCTTCCCTCCCGTGCCGGGGTTTCGTAACGGTCCCGTTCCTCCGGTCCCAGGGGGGCGGAGACCAGCCAGGGCGCTTCCGCCTCCAGGATGCTCCGATCCCCGGTCTTTTCCCCGTACACCGTCAGGGCATAGGGCAGCCACAGGAGATCATCGGAGCAGCGGGTCCGGACCCCCCGATCCCCATCGGCCCGGGGATGCCACCAGTGCATCGCGTCCCCCTCCCGATACTGGTGGGCGGCGGCGAGCAGGATCTGCCGTTTCGCCAGATCCGGCATTGTGTCCGTCAGTGCGCACACATCCTGGAGCTGGTCCCGGAAGCCGAAGGCTCCCCCGCTCTGATACAGGCTGCTGCGCCCCATCACCCGGCAGGCCAGGGTCTGATACAGCGCCCAGCCGTTGAGGTAGGCGTCCAGCCGGGGCGAGGGGCTCCGGAGCCGGAAGGCTCCCGTCCGTTCCCGCCACAGGGCTTTCACCTGCTCCAGCTCCGCCTCCGCCGCCTCCGGGCGGGCAAACGGCTCCGCCTCCTCCATGCCCAGCACCAGCACCAGCCGGTCCGCCGCAGGAAGCTCCCCGGCGACGCAGTCTTCGCCTCCGGCGGCGCCGGTGAACCACCGGAGCTCGTCCTCCTCCCGCTGCACCGGGATATCGGCATAAAGGGAGAGATCCTTCGGCGCCTTTTCCGCCTTCCGGGCGAAAAACCGCAGCCGATCCCCGGGTCTCCAGCCCCGGAGGCGGATCAGGAATACAAGGCCCCGGGCTTCCCGGGGCAGAAAGGCCGTGACCTCCGTCTCCGCCGTTCCCAGCCGGCGCTTCCAGCGGGCGAAGCCGAAGCCGAATTCGATCTCCGTGGGCTTTCCGTCGGCGTCGGCAAACAGGGAATGGTCCGTTCCGTCCCGGCGCAGGGTCAGCCGTTCCGGACCCCGCAGGCTCAGGGGGTCGTTCTCCCAGGGGGTCAGGGGCTTCTCCCGGGCGTTATCCAGGAACAGGTTCCCGGTACCCGCGTCCGTGGCGATCCAGCCCATCCGCCCGTTTACAAGGATATGGGACCAGGCCCGCAGGCCCACCCCTCTTTCCGTCCGGAACGACCAGCTCTCACCTGTGGGGCCGCCGCTGCGCACTTCCCGGTTCTCCGCCCCGGCGGGCAGGAACCAGGGGGAAAGACAGTGGGCCGACCTTTGCCGCTCCGCCCCGGGCAGCCCCAGGACCCGGCATCGGGCAAGGAGAGCCATGCGCTGTTCCCGGGTCCCCCCCGCCAGATGGAAGCCGCCCCGCCGGTCCAGGGCGCCGGAGACCCCCAACTTCCCCGCCAGTTCCAGGAGGGCGGCGCACTCCGGCCTGCCGTAGATCCCCTCGTCCTCCACCGGCAGGACCAGGTCGAAGGAGACCCCCAGGCTCCGCAGAAGCGCCCAGCTGCGCAGCATCCGCTCAGCCCCCTCCGGTCCCGGCGCCGCCACGGGGAGGTCCCCGGAGATCCCGTATTGCCAGAGTCCGTCCGGGCCCCGGTCCCATTCCCCATGCGTCTCCCGCAGCTCCCGCACCTCGGGGGTGGTGAAAAACAGGGGCGTGGCCAGGGCGACGGCCCGCTCCAGCTCGCTTCCCGCCAGTCCGAAGGCTCTGGCGCAGCGGGAGAAAAGCCCGTTTTCCCCATGGGCCCGGCGCAGCTCCCGGAGCGCCGCCTCCGCCTCTTCC
>JAFZVM010000058.1 GCA_017617795.1 Oscillospiraceae bacterium | reverse complement strand
TCCTTGGGGGTGATGGGGGTATTGAAGATGGGGGTGGGCTTCATGTTGGGGCCGAAGCCGGGGTTGAAACCGATGGGTTCCAGTTCCTTGGGGTCAAAGGGTATACGATTCATCTCTTGCACTCCTCTTTTCAATATAATACATTTTGTTCGATCCGTTTTTCGGGGTTCCTGCGGCGGGAGACCCCATGCTCGATACCATATATCATAACACCTTCCGGCGGGATTTACAATAGCGGTCAGCGGTTCGTGACAGGAATCGTTTGCGGCGGGGATCCCCGCCGCGGCGGCTGCCGGATGAGGGGCAGACACAATCCATGACGCAGAGAGTCGATTTAAGTTCCATAGGAAATCCATGCGTCCGCCATGGGCTATTGCGCCGGTTTACCTTCCATGCTACAATAAGGCAAATACCTGAATCAAAAGGAGGCTGTTTATATGGATATGCCCAAGCTGGATACCCCCTGGAAGCTCACGAAGCCCGATCCCAACGTCCCGGGATCCCAGGGAGAGGTGGACGTCTCCGGCATCACGCGCAAATGGCTGGACGTCCCCTATGCGTCCCAGTCCCCCAGCCAGAAGCTGGATATCTTCCTGCCGGAGGAGGGGGAAGGCCCCTTCCCGGTGCTGATCTTCATGCACGGCGGCGCCTATCTCTTCGGCACCAAGCGGGATATGCAGTTCCTTCATGCCGTGGACGGCGTCACAAAGGGCTACGCCGTGGTGACGGTGGAGCAGCGTCTGGCCTTCGAGGCCCAGTTCCCCTACGGCCTCTTCGACCTGAAGGCCGCCATCCGCTTCCTCCGGGCCAACGCGGGGAAATATTCCCTGGATCCGGACCGCTTCGCCCTCAGCGGGGACAGCGCCGGGGCCTACTACGCCGTCATGTGCGCCGCCACCCAGGATATCCCCGGCTACGAGGACTTCACCATGGGGAACCCGGACGTCTCCAGCAAGGTCCAGGCGGTGGTGGGCTGGTACGGCTGCTACCATCTGATGGAGATGCTGCCCCCGGAGCCGGATCCGGATAATCCGCCTCCTCCGCCCCCGGCGGACATGCCCCCCATGCCGGACCTGTATCAGTTCCTGGTGGGAGCCAAGCCCCGGGCGATCCACGGCCTCATGTACTTCACCAATCCCCTGAACTTCGTCACCCCCGCCTTTCCCCCCATCCTCATCCAGGCGGGCACCGGAGACCAGGTGGTGCCCCATAACCAGAGCATCATGCTCCATGAGAAGATCCGGGCGGTGTGCGGCGAGGGCCGCAGCACTCTCCAGCTCATGGAGGGCTGGAACCACGGGGGCTTCAGCTTCGGCTGGTACGAGCCCAAGCATCAGACGGAAGTGTACCGCTTCCTGGACCGGATACTGAAGTAAAGCGCGTTGCATTTTTCCCGGTCTGTGATATAATGAGAAAAATCCGAATTTGTAATTTTAGGAAAGGATGATCGACTATGATTCCCTCCATTACCTCTATGAAAGACGCTTTCTCCCTGAAGGGGAAGAACGCCCTCATCACCGGCGGCAACCGGGGCCTGGGCCTGGCCATCGCCAAGGCCTTCGCGGAGCAGGGCGCCAACGTGGCCATCTTCTGCCGGGACGCCAAGAAGGCGGCCGAGGCCATTGACGAACTGAAGCCCTTCGGCGGCAAGTACGAGAGCTTCAGCTGCAACGTGGTGGACCTCCAGAACGTTCGGGAAGTGGTAGCCAAGGCGTGGGACGCCTTTGGTGGATTCCAGATCCTGGTGAACAATGCGGGCGTCACCTGCGTCAGCGAGCTGCTGGATATGGACGAGGAGCTTTCTGACTGGTACCGCGTCCTGAACACCGACCTGAACGGCACCGTGCACATGACCTACGAGGTGGGCAAGCGGATGCGGGACGCCGGCAAGGGCGGCAGCATCGTGAACATCGCCTCCAACGCGGCCTTCATCGTGAACAAGACCCAGGCCATGAGCCCCTACAGCTGCTCCAAGGCCGCCGTGGTGCACTTTACCCACTGCATGGCCTGCGAGCTGGGCAAGTACAACATCCGCGTGAACGCCATCTGCCCGGGCTTCACCAACACCGACCTGAGCCAGTTCATCCCCAAGGATATGTTCGACTACATCAACAACCAGATGCCCCTCGGCCGCTTCGGCGAGCCCATCGAGGTCGGCGCCCTGGCGGTGTACTTCGCCTCCCCTGCCGCCGCCCAGGTCACCGGTACCGCCCAGGTCATCGACGGCGGATATATCCTCTCCTGCTGAGATGGGCAAATACACCGGCATACTGCTGGTGAGCGATTGGGACCGCACCGTGACGGGACCGGACAGGACCATTCCTCCGGCCAACACGGAGGCGGTCCTCCGCTTTATTGCGGAGGGCGGACTGATCTCCATCGCCACCGGACATACCAGAATGAGCCACCGCAGCCGCTGGTCTGAGCTCCCCACCAACGCCCCCCACATTGTCTTCAATGGGGCGGAAATCTATGATTATTCCACCGAGACGAGTCTTTGGCAGGGGAGCCTGCCTCTCGGAGCGGAGGCGGCCTTTGCCCGTCTGCTGGGAAGGTATCCGCAGCTGCATTTTGAGATCCAGTGTCCCGCCGAGACCTATGTTTTCGGGGAGGACCACGGCCTGACGGAGATCATGCGGAAAATGGGCGTCCCCATCCGGGAGGCTCCCCTGGCGGAGGTGCCCCGGCCCTGGCTCCAGTTCGCCGTCTCCGGCACCCCCGGAGGTCCCGGCGGGCCTGGGGAGGGCAACGGCGAGCCGGACTGGTTCCGGTACTCGAATCCCCGGGCGGACGCCTTTTTCGGCGGCATCCTGGAGGAGGTGAACGCCCCCGGCACCGGCTGTTTCGGCTC
>JAFZVM010000057.1 GCA_017617795.1 Oscillospiraceae bacterium | reverse complement strand
GCTTCATGGGTGTAATAGATGTATTGGGACCGCTTTATAAAGTCCTCCACCCCCAGGGGGCTGGAGAATCGGGCCGTGCCCCCGGTGGGGAGGGTGTGGTTGGGCCCGGCGCAGTAGTCTCCCATGGCCTCCGGACAGCTCCGTCCCAGGAAAACGCTGCCTGCATGGCGGATATCGCTGAGATAGTCAAAGGGGTCGTCCAGGCAAAGCTCCAGATGCTCCGGGGCGATCTCGTCGGCAATGGCGACGGCGCTGAGAAGATCCCCGGCCACGATGATCTTTCCGTTGGCCTCCACGCTGGCCCGGGCGATCTCCTCCCTGGGCAGCAGGGGCAGCTGGGCTTCGATCTCCTTCTGCACCTCCAGGGCCAGGTCCATAGAATCCGTCACCAGCACGGCGGCGGCGTTTTTATCGTGCTCCGCCTGGCTCAGCAGATCGGCCGCCAGACAGCGGGGGTCGCTCTTCCCGTCGGAGACCACCAGGATCTCGCTGGGTCCGGCGATCATGTCGATGGCCACCTTGCCGAACACCTGCTTCTTGGCCTCTGCCACAAAGGCCCCGCCGGGGCCTACGATCTTATCCACCGGAGGCACCGTCTCCGTGCCGTAGGCTAGGGCGGCCACGGCCTGGGCGCCTCCCAGCTTGAAGATCCGATCCACTCCGGCGATCTTCGCCGCCGCCAGGATGGCGGGAGCGATGGTGCCGTCCGGCATGGCCGGGGTGACCATGCATATCTCTCCGCAGCCCGCCAGCCTGGCGGGGATGGCGTTCATCAGCACCGTGGAGGCAAGCGGCGTACCGCTGCCGCTGCCGGGGACGCAGATGCCCACCCGCTCCAGGGGGATCACCCGCTGGCCCACGATGAGTCCCGGCTGCTGGGTCATCTCAAACCCGCTGCGCACCTGTTTCTCGTGGTAAGCGCGGATGTTGGCCGCCGAGCGCTCCAGCACCCCCAGAAATTCCGGGGATACGGCGGCCATGCCCGCCTCCAGCTCCGAAGCGGTCACCTCCAGGTCCTCCAGCTTCACATGGTCGAAGGCCTCCTCAAAACGCCGCAGGGCGATATCCCCTTCACTGCGGACGGCCCGGAGGATCTCCGCCACGGCGCCGGATACGTCGGCGGCGGCGGTGCTGCGCTGGAAAATGGCCGAATTGGGCTCCTCTCCGTATTTCATGATGCGGATCATGCTTTTTCCACCTGCGCTTTCAATCGTTCTGTGAGATCCCGGATCTCCTTCAGCTTGAACTGGTAACTCGCCCGGTTGGCAATGAGCCGGGCGCTGATGGGCAGGATCTCGTCGATGACCTCCAGGCCGTTAGCCCTGAGGGTGGATCCGGTCTCCACGATATCCACGATCACGTCCGAGAGGCCCAGCAGGGGGGCCAGCTCCACAGACCCGTGAAGATGGATGACGTCGATATCCCGACCCTGGGCGGCGTAGTGCTCCCGCACGATATTGGGGAAGCTGGTGCCCACCCGCAGAGGCCGGTCCGCCGGGTCCCGGAAGCCCTTGGGGGCCGCCGCAGCCATGCGGCATTTCCCCACACCCAGGTCCAGGAGCTCATAGATCCGGGGGCTGTTCTCCGCCAGGATGTCCTTCCCGCAGACCCCCAGGTCCGCGGCGCCCCGTTCCACGTAAACGGATACGTCCGAGGGTTTCACCCAGAAGCAGCGGATGCTGCCGTCCGCGCTGTCAAACAGCAGGCGGCGGCTCTCCTCCCGGATGCCGGGGCATTCGCAGCCCGCCTTTTCCAGCAGGTCGTAGACCTGGTTTCCCAATCTGCCCTTCGGCAGAGCCACGTTCAGCATGTTTCCGCCTCCTCCAGCCGGATGCATTCTCCGAAGCTCCCGGCGGCAGGGATCCGCTCCTGCACGCTGACGCTCCTGCCCGCGGCCGTCAGCTTTCCCACCGCCCGGGCCACCCGCTCCGGATCCGCGTCTCCGGGGACCAGAAGCAGCACGTCCGCATCCGGATCCGACGCCTCGGACCGGAGCGTTCTCAGAAGATCCAGATACACCGCGAAGCCGATGGCCCCGCTTTTTCTCCCCAGCTTGTGCATCAGCCGGTCGTACCGTCCGCCGGAGAGCACCGTGTCCACGATCCCCTCCAGAAAACCGGAGAAGACGATGCCGCTGTAATACCCCATGTTGTTCACCACGGAGAAATCCAGGCTGATCCGCTCCCCCCAGGGAGTCTCCCCCAGCAGGCGGCTGAGGGTCCTCAGTTCCTCCAGGCTCTCCGCCGCAGCGGCCGGACAGAGGCCTTCCAGCTCCCGCACGGTCTCCGGCAGCGGGCCGCAGAGGGCGGCGCAGCGGCAGAGCCGCTCCGTCACCGCCGGGTCCACTCCCCGGCTGAGGCACAGGTCCCGGAGATCATGGGCGTTCTTCTCGGCGAAACAGAGGGCGGCCTTCCGCTGAAACGCCTCGTCCTGCCCCGTCTCCTCCAGGAGAGCGGAGAGAATGCCCAGATGGCTCAGATCCAGAACAAAGCGGTCCGAAAGGGCCCCCAGGCTCTCCGCCGCCAGAAGCAGCACCTCATAGACGTCGTACAGGCGGATGTCTCCGATGCACTCCAGACCCGCCTGGCGGATCTCCCGGAACTGCTGCCCCCCCGCGGGGACCCGGAAGACGCTTTCATCATAATAAACCTTCTGGCGGCAGCCCGGCTCATCCTCCCCGTTCTTGATGATGGACAGGGTCACGTCCGGCTTCAGGGCCATGAGCTTCCCGTCCGTATCCGTAAAGGTGATGATCCGCCCGCTCTCCAGATAGTCCTTGTTCCGCATGTAGAACTCGTATTCCTCGAAGCGGCTCATGCGGAAGGGGCGGTAGCCATAACTCCGGTACAGGGACCGGAGAGCCAGCATGGCCCGTTCCTCCCCTTTCAGCAGGGTCTCGTCCAACATGTTCGTCCTCCGTTGTTCTGCCTCGATATCGTAATATCGCATTATCACGCTAAAGTATGTTCAATATAGCCCGAAATGGCAGGAATGTCAAGAAAAATCTCTTGACATTCCAAAAAGCCTCGCAGAATCCGCGGCTTGCCTGCCGCCGCGAGTGCCGAAGCGTGAAGGGGGTCCCGGTCGAAACGCTTTACAGCTCCGAGCGGATGATCTTTCCGCTGGTGGTTTTCGGCAGAGCGTCCCGGAATACGATGAGCCGGGGGTACTTGTAGGGCGCGGTGCGGCTCTTCACGTATTCCTGGATCTCCTTCTTCAGCTGCTCCGAGGGCTGGGTCCCCTTGGTGAGGACGATGCTGGCCTTTACGATCTGGCCCCGGATCTCATCCGGCGCGGGGGAAACGCCGCATTCCAGCACGTAGGGCAGCTCCATGATGACGCTCTCGATCTCGAAGGGTCCGATGCGGTAGCCGGAGGACTTGATCAGGTCGTCCGCCCGGCCCACGTACCAGAAATATCCGTCCTCATCCCGCCAGGCCACGTCGCCTGTATGGTAGAAACCGTCGTGCCAGCTGGCATCCGTCTCTTCCTTGTTTTCATAATAGCCCCTGAACAGGCCGCAGGGGGCCCCTTCCCGGGTATCCACCACGATCTCCGCGGATTCGCCGGTGCCGGCGAAGGTGCCGTCGTGCTTCATGAGCTGGATCTTGAAGCCGGGGTTGGGCTTGCCCATGGAGCCGATCTTGGGGCTCATGCCCACGAAGTTGCCCACCAGGATGCTGGTCTCCGTCTGGCCGAAGCCCTCCATGATACTGACGCCCGTGGCCTCCCGGAAACGGTTGAAGACCTCCGGGTTCATGGCCTCGCCCGCGGTGCTGGCATGGCGGATGGAGCTCAGGTCGTAGCCGCTGAGATCGTCCCGGATCAGGAAGCGGAAGATCGTCGGCGGGGCGCAGAAAGTGGTGATGCCGTACTTAGAGAACAGGGGCAGGATATCCTCCGCATGGAAACGGTCGAAATCGTACACGAAGATGGCGGCCTCGCAGAGCCACTGGCCGAAAAGCTTGCCCCACATGGCCTTGGCCCAGCCGGTATCGGAGATGGTAAGGTGCAGCCCGTCCGGCTCAACGCAGTGCCAGTACCGGGCGGTGACGTAGTGGCCCAGTGGGTATTTGCAGCTGTGCACCGCCAGCTTGGGGTAGCCCGTGGAGCCGGAGGTGAAGATCATCATCATGGGATCATCTCCGCAGATGGCGTCCTCCGGCCTGGGGTAGCGGCTGGAATACCGTTCGTATTCCTCGTCGAAGCTGTGCCAGCCCTCCCGGTCGCCGTTGCAGATGATTTTCGTCCGGATGCCGTCGTACTTCTCCATGGCCTGCTCCGCGCAGGCGCTGCTCTCCCCGTCCGCGGTGCAGATGATGGCGGAGATGCCCGCCGTCTCGAAGCGGTACAGGAAGTCCTTCTCCAGGAGCTGGTCCACCGCGGGGATGGCCACGGCCCCCAGTTTTTCCAGACCGATGGCGATGACCCAGAACTGCCAGGTGCGCCGGAGCACCAGCATCACCCGGTCGCCCTTTTTGATGCCCAGGGTGCGGAAATAGTTGGCCGCCCGGGCAGACATCTTCTTCATATCCTCGAAGGTGAAGCGGCGCTCATTCTTGTTCCGGTCCAGATGGAGCATGGCCAGCTTATGAGGATCTTTGGCGGCGATGGCGTCCACCACGTCGAAGGCGAAATTGAACCGGTCCGTATTGGTGAAGGAGATGCTTTTCAGCACTCCGGCAGGGCTCTCCACCGGATGGATGAAGTCCTCCCAGATCCGGTGCTCCCCCTCCTCTCCGGCGGCGGTGAAGACCGCCGTGGCTGCGGGCCTGGCCGCAGGGGCTTCCTCCGGAGTGAGGACGATGGCGTAAAAATCGCAGTCCTCCCCGTCCACGGCGATCATGCCGTGGGGAGTGGAGGAATCATAGTAGATGGTATCTCCCGGCAGGAGGATCTCCGAATGTTCCCCCACCTGCACCTTCAGGCTGCCCTTGATGACGATGTCGCACTCCTGTCCTTCATGGGTGGTGAGCTCGATGGGCTTCAGCTGGGCCGCCTCAGAATAGACGCTGTGGACGAACAGGGGCTCCGCGATCCGGTTCCGGAAGCGGTAAGCCATATTGTAGTACACCATGCCGTGGGCCTGCTCCACCCGCTGGCCTTCCCCGCTGCGGGTGAGGGTATAGCTGCTAAGATGAGGCGGCGCGCCTTCGATCAGCTCCGTCACGTCCACGCTCAGGGCCTGGGCGCAGGTATAGAGGAAGGCGAAATTCAGGTCCAGCTCCCCGGATTCGTAGCGCCGGTATTCCTCCTCGCTCACCCCGGTCTTCGCGGCGATCTGGGCTTCGGTATAGCCCTCGATCTGCCGCAGCTCCTTGATACGGCTGGCGATCTCCCGGATCTTGCCGGCCAGATTCGTGCTGCTCTGCTGCATACTTCTTTCCTCCTGTTTCTCGGGAACGGAAAAACGCCGTCCCCGTGATCCGGGGACGGCGTAAGCTTACACCGCGGTACCACCCTGGTTGCGCGCTGTTTCTGCGCGCCGCTTTAGGCTCTGCCAAGCCCTTGTGCTCTCACGCGGCCTCACGGGAGGCTCTACTTGCCTGTGCGGCTTTCTGCTCTCCTGCTCCGGAGCGACCGGTCCATTGGGACGCCATACCGCCTGCTCGCACCGACCGCAGGCTCTCTGAGGCAGGTCATCCCGGACCCTCTCCATCTAAGCATTTACTTGGATGATGAAATTATTGTGGATTATACAAGATGCGTTTTCGGATGTCAAGGCTTTTTTGCCGCCCGGGGGAAGGACTTTTCGGCTTCCCGCGGTCAGGACAGTTTCCGGCAGAACGCCGCGAGCTTTTCCTCGTTGGCGGAGTCGGGCTTTGACTTCGGATCGATGAGCACCAGCGCCGCCTCGAAGCTCTCACGACCCAGAAGGGCGGCCAGCTTCCGGAAGGCTTTCTCTGCGCCGGCGCCGCTCTGGCAGGCGAAGGCGGCAACGGATTTCTCCTTCAGCTCTCCGCCGTGGGCCTTTACAAAGGAGCGGATGGGCGGCGTGACGGTGCCCGCCCACACCGGGAAGCCGAGGATGACCCGGTCCCAGTCCTCCCCCTTGAAGCCATAGGGCTTCAGGGGCGGCTCCTCCCCCAAGACGGCGCTCTTGCCGCCCCGGAGGAACTTCTTTATCCCGGAATGGGGATACTCCTTCTCCGGCTCCAGCCGCAGGAGCTCCGCCCCCAGGATCCCGGCGATCTTCTCCGCCGCGAAGGCGGTGTTCCCTTCCAGGGAATAGTAGACGATCAATGTCCGCACGGCTTCTCTCCCTTACAGCAGCTTGTGCTGGATCTTGCCGCTGTGGGACTTGGGCAGCTCGTCCCGGAACACCACAAGACGGGGATACTTGTAGGGAGCGGTGCGGCTCTTCACATATTCCTGGATCTCCTTCTTCAGCTCCTCCGTGGGCTGGGTCCCCTTGGTGAGGACCACGCTGGCCTTGACGATCTGGCCCCGGACCTCATCCGGCTCGGGGGAAACGCCGCACTCCAGCACATAGGGCAGTTCCATGATGACGCTCTCGATCTCGAAGGGCCCGATGCGGTAGCCGGAGGACTTGATCAGGTCGTCCGCCCGGCCCACATACCAGAAGTATCCGTCCTCATCCTGCCAGGCCAGGTCGCCGGTATGGTAGTACCCGTCGTGCCAGGAATGGGCCGTGCCCTCCTCGTCTCCATAATAGCCCAGGAACAGGCCGCAGGGAGCGCCTTCCCGGGTATCGATGCAGATCTCTCCCGGCTCGCCCATGGGGGTGGGGGTCCCGTCCGAATTCAGCAACACCACCTTGTAAGCGGGGTTGGGCCTGCCCATGCTCCCGGGCTTGGGGGTCATGCCCGCGAAGGTGCCCACGGTGAGGGTGGTCTCCGTCTGGCCGAAGGCCTCCATGATGGAGAGGCCCGTGGCCTCCTTGAAGCGGTTGAAGACCTCCGGGTTCATGGCTTCTCCCGCTGTGTTGGCGTTCCGCAGGGAGCTGAGGTCGTACCGGCTCAGGTCCTCCCGGATCAGGAAGCGGTAGATGGTGGGCGGCGCGCAGAATGTAGTGATGCCGTACTTGGCGAAGAGGGGCAGGATCTCCTCCGCATGGAAACGGTCGAAGTCATACACGAAGGTGGCGGCCCCGCACATCCACTGGCCGTAGAGCTTGCCCCACAGGGCTTTGCCCCAGCCGGTATCGGAGATGGTGAGATGGAGACCGTCCGGCTCCACCCGGTGCCAGCACCGGGCCGTGATGTAATGGCCCAGGGGGTAGGTGTAGGCGTGGACCGCCGCCTTGGGGTAGCCGGAGGTACCGGAGGTGAAGAGCATGAGCATGGGATCCTTGCCGCAGGGGGTCTCCTCCGTGCGGGGGAAGCGGCTGGAGTACATGTCGTACTCGGCGTCAAAGTCCCGCCAGCCCTCCCGGGGACCGCCGCAGAGGACCTTGACCTGCACGGTGGGGCAGCTGACCGCTGCCTTTTCCACCTCCGGGGCGCTCTGGCCGTAGGCGGCGCAGACCACGGCGCTGACGGAGGCAGCCTGGAAGCGGTATTCGTAATCCTTCTGCACCATCTGATCCGTGGCGGGGATAGGGATGGCGCCCAGCTTATGCAGGCCCACGATGATGGGCCAGAACTCCCAGCGCCGCCGGAGCACCAGCATCACCCGGTCGCCCTTCTTGATGCCCAGGGCGCGGAAATAGTTGGCCGCCCGGGCGGACATCTTCTTCATATCCCCGAAGGTAAAGCGTTTTTCCCGTCCCTCCCGGTCCAGATGGAGCATGGCCAGCCGGTCCGGTTCCTTGGCGGCGATGGCGTCCACCACGTCGAAGGCAAAGTTGAAATGCTCCGGATCCTTGAACTGCACCTGTTTGGGTACGCCGTTTTCATCCGTGCGCACCTCCACGAAATCCGCCAT
>JAFZVM010000056.1 GCA_017617795.1 Oscillospiraceae bacterium | reverse complement strand
GAAAACACCCTCTGCATTCCCACCGCCTTCTGCTCCTACGGGGGCGAGGCCCTGGACAAGAAGACCCCCCTCCTGCGCAGCATGGAGGCCCTGAACAAGCAGGCCCTGCGCATCCTCCGCCTCTTCGGGAGCACGGAGGTCAGGCGGGTCACCACCAACGTGGGACCCGAGCAGGAGTACTTCCTGGTGGACCGGGAAATGTACCTGAAGCGGAAGGACCTCATCTATACCGGCCGCACCCTCTTCGGTGCCAAGCCCCCCAAGGGCCAGGAGCTGGAGGACCACTACTTCGGCGCCATCAAGCCCCGGGTGCAGGCCTACATGGAGGAGCTGAACGAGGAGCTGTGGAAGCTGGGCATCCTGGCCAAGACGGAGCACAACGAGGTGGCCCCCGCCCAGCATGAGCTGGCCCCCATCTACGCCAGCACCAACGTGGCCACGGATCACAACCAGCTCACCATGGAGATCATGAAAAAGGTGGCCCGGAAGCACGGCCTTATGTGCCTCCTGCACGAGAAGCCCTTTGCCGGGGTGAACGGCTCCGGCAAGCACAACAACTGGAGCATGTCCACGGATCTGGGGGAAAACCTCCTGAGCCCCGGCGAGACCCCCTATGAGAACGCCCGCTTCCTCCTGTTCCTGGTGGCGGTGATCAAGGCGGTGGACGAGTACCAGGATCTTCTGCGTCTGGCGGTGGCCACGGCGGGCAACGACCACCGGCTGGGGGCCAACGAAGCCCCGCCCGCTGTCATCTCCATCTTCCTGGGGGATGAGCTCAGCGCCGTGCTGGATGCGATTGAGACGGACAGTCCCTACGCCGGGACGGAGAAGAAGACCCTGAAGCTGGGAGTGGACAGTCTGCCCCGCTTTATGCGGGACACCACGGACCGGAACCGCACCAGCCCCTTCGCCTTCACCGGGAACAAGTTCGAGTTCCGCATGGTGGGCTCCAGCGATTCCATCGCCTGTGCCAACGTGATGATCAACTCCTCCGTGGCGGAGGCCCTGCGGCAGTTTGCGGACGCCCTGGAGGGGGCGGAGAACTTCGACGACGCCCTCCACGCTCTCATCAAGGAGCAGATCATCGCCCACAAGCGCATCCTCTTCAACGGCAACGGCTACGACGACGCCTGGATCCAGGAGGCCACGGAGAAGCGGGGCCTGCTGAACCTGCGCACCACGGCGGACGCCCTGCCCCGGCTGCTGGAAAAGAAAAACATCGACATGCTCACGGGCCTGGGCATCTTCTCCGAGAGTGAGCTGCGCTCCCGCTACGAGATCCAGCTGGAGAACTACGTGCGCACCGTGCGCATCGAAGCCCTGACCATGGCGGACATGGCCCGGAAGGAGATCCTCCCCGCCGTGGCAGCCTACACATCCGCCCTGGCGGAGGGCGTCAAGGGCAAGCAGAAGGTGGATTCCTCTCTGGCCTGCGGCTATGAGACCCGGGTTCTCCGGCGGCTCAGCGCCCTGACGGACTGCGCGGACACCAAGACGGAGGCCCTGGAAAAGGCCGTCACCACTCTGGACGGCATCGGGGACGTTACCGCAGAGGCAAACTTCGTTCGGGATGAGGTCCTGCCCCGGATGGCGGAGCTGCGGGCCGTCTGCGATGAGGCGGAGACCCTGACGGCTTCCTCCTACTGGCCCTTCCCCACCTACGGAGATCTGCTTTTCGGCGTATGAATCATTCGACCCGAACCCGCTTCGCTGGGCTTCGGGTCGAGAACAGGATGCGCTTCGCTCCCCGCACTCGCTGGCGCTCGCACAGTGCGCTCCGCGAGAAGTGTTTTGGGGCAGAAATGAATTCCGCCCCAAAACCATCCCGACTTTATTCGCACCTGCTGGCGCGAACTCTGCGAGGCCGATGCGCTCCGTAAATATGGAGGACAATCGTCATGTCTGTAGAATTCTGGTATTTGATCGGCGCTGCTTTGGTGTTCTGGATGCAGGCGGGCTTCGCCATGGTGGAGACGGGTTTCACCCGGGCGAAGAACGCGGGGAACATCATCATGAAGAACCTGATGGACTTCTGCATCGGCACCGTGGTCTTCTCCCTCCTGGGCTACGGCCTCATGATGGGAGAGGATGCCCTTGCCGGCCTGGTGGGTATCCCCAATATGGACCTTTTCGGAAACTTCAAGGCCTTTATCGCCTCCCCCGCCGAGGGCTTTACGGCTGCCAGCACCTTCGTATTCAATCTGGTGTTCTGCGCTACCACCGCCACCATCGTCTCCGGAGCCATGGCGGAGCGGACCAAGTTTTCCGCATACTGCGTGTATTCCGGCTTCATCAGCCTGGTGATCTACCCCATCGAGGCCCACTGGATCTGGGGCGGCGGCTGGCTGAGCGCCATCGGCTTCCATGATTACGCCGGCTCCTGCGCCATCCACATGGTGGGCGGCATCGCGGCTCTCATCGGAGCCATCCTCCTGGGGCCCCGGATCGGCAAATATGTCCGGGACCGCAGCGGCAAGGTCACCAAGGTCAACGCCATCCCCGGCCACTCCATCCCCCTGGGGGCCCTGGGCGTCTTCATCCTCTGGCTGGGCTGGTACGGCTTCAACGGTGCGGCGGCCACCACGGTTTCCGAGCTGAGCAGCATATTCCTCACCACCACCATCGCCCCCAGCGTAGCCACCTGCGCCACCATGATCTACACCTGGTGCAAGAACGGCAAGCCGGATGTGAGCATGTGCCTCAACGCCTCCCTGGCAGGCCTGGTGGGCGTCACCGCCGGATGTGACGCAGTAGACGCCATAGGCGCCGCCGTCATCGGCATCGTCTCCGGTATCCTGGTGGTCGTTGTGGTTGAGGTCCTGGATCTGAAGCTCCACATCGACGACCCGGTGGGCGCCGTGGGCGTCCACTGCGCCAACGGCATCTGGGGCACCATCGCCGTGGGCCTCCTGGCGAATCCCGACGCCCCCGCCGGTCTCTCCGGCCTCCTGTATACCGGCAGCTTCCGGCAGCTGGGCCTCCAGCTCCTGGGCTTTGTGACCGTGGCGGCCTGGGCGGCGGTGACCATGTTCCTTTTCTTCTCCATCTTAAAGAAGCTGAACTTCCTGCGGGCGGAGGCGGCGGATGAGCTCACGGGCCTGGATATCTCCGAGCATGGCCTCCCCAGCGCCTACGCGGACTTCATGCCCGCCGTGGACAAGTACGCCGAGTTCGGCACCGGAGAACAGATCGTGGCGGTCACCGGCACCACGCCGGTCGCCGAGGCGGTACCCGTGAAGCGGGAGCCCAGTTTCGACGGACATAAGTTCACCAAGGTGGAGATCGTCTTCAAGGAGGAGCGGCTCTTCGCCCTCAAGGAAGCCATGAACAAGCTGGGCATCACCGGCATGACCGTGAGCCACGTCATGGGCTACGGCATGCAGAAGGGACATACGGAGTTCTACCGCGGCGTCGCCGTGGAGACGGACCTGCGGCCCAAGGTGCAGGTGGATATCGTGGTCTCCGCCATTCCCGTGCGGGACGTGATCGAGACCGCCAAGAAGGTGCTGTACACCGGCCACATCGGCGACGGCAAGATCTTTGTCTACGATGTGGAGAACGTGGTGAAGGTCCGCACCGGTGAAGAGGGCTATGACGCGCTCCAGGACGTGGAATGATGAATTGTTCCTGCGGATCATGAATTGACGCTTCGCGTCATGAATTGTGCTTCGCACATGAATTGCGCAGCGGCGCATGAAAACCTGCCGCTGCGCAATCCCATTTGTGTTTTTGGAGGTATTCATCTTATGGAAAAGAAAGAGCTTCTCTACGAGGGCAAGGCCAAGAAGGTATTCGCCACCGATGATCCCGAGCTGCTGATCGTGTCCTATAAGGACGACGCCACCGCCTTCAACGGCAAGAAGAAGGGCACCATCGCGGGGAAAGGCGTCATCAACAACCGCATGTCCAACCGGCTTATGGACAAGCTGGAGCAGTCGGGCATCCCCACCCACTATGTCCGGGAGCTGTCGGACCGGGAGACCCTGGTGAAAAAGGTGCAGATCGTTCCCCTGGAGGTCATCGTGCGCAACGTCTCCGCCGGGAGCTTTGCCAAGCGCTACGGAGTGGAGGAGGGCGTCGTCTTTGACCGGCCCACCCTGGAGTTCTCCTATAAGAACGACGCCCTGGACGACCCTCTCATCTGCCTGCCGCATATCTACGCTCTGGGCCTGGCCTCGGAAAAGGAAATGGATACCATCAAGGCGTATTCCTACGGCATCAATCGCTTCCTGAAAGACTTCTGGGCCTCCTGCGGCGTCACCCTGGTGGATTTCAAGATCGAGTTCGGCCGTCTTCCCGACGGGAAGATCGTCCTGGCGGACGAGATCAGCCCGGATACCTGCCGCCTCTGGGACAGCGCCACGGGCAAGAAGCTGGACAAGGATCGTTTCCGCCGGGATCTGGGAGGCGTGGAGGAGGCCTATGCCGAGATCATGGGGCGGCTGGAGGCCGCGGACCGTGGGTAAGGAGCTCCACGAGGAGTGCGGGGTCTTCGGCATCTGGTCCCCGGAGAAAGGGGATCTGGCCCACCTCACCTACTGCGGCCTCTTCGCCCTCCAGCACCGGGGACAGGAGAGTGCGGGGATCGCCCTGAACGACGACGGGGTCTTCCGCACGCACCGGGACGCCGGCCTGGTGAGCGAGGTCTTTTCCCCCGGTCAGCTGGAGGCCCTGGGCCTGGGGAATATCGCCGTGGGACACGTGCGCTACGCCACCACCGGCTCGGACCGGCGGCTGAACGCCCAACCCCTTCTGGTGAACCACGGAAAAGGGAATCTGGCCCTGGCTCACAACGGGAACCTTACCAACGCCTTTGAGCTGCGCCGGGATCTGGAGGCGCGGGGGAGCATCTTCCACACCTCCACGGACAGCGAAGTGATCGCCTATGTGCTTGTACAGGAACGGCTCCGGCGGGACAGCATCGAGGAGGCTGCCGCTGCCGCCATGGACATCCTGGAGGGGGCATACAGCCTGGTGATCGCCTCCCCCACGAAGCTCATCGCCGCCAGGGACCGGCATGGATTCCGCCCCCTGTGCATGGGGTCGCGCAAGGACGGAAGCATCGTCTTTGCTTCCGAAAGCTGCGCCCTGGACGCGGTGGATGCGAGATTCCTCCGGGATATCGATCCCGGGGAGATCGTCACTCTGGGGCCGGAGGGGATCCGAAGCGATCGGAGTCGATGCGGCCGGTCCTCCCGGAGCCTGTGCGTTTTTGAGTATATCTACTTTTCCCGCCCGGATTCCGTGGTGGACGGGGCGGCGGTCTGCCTGGCCCGACAGCGGGCCGGGGCCTTCCTGGCGGAGAGCCATCCGGCGGAGGCGGACGTGGTGATCGGCGTGCCGGATTCCGGTCTGGACGCCGCCATCGGCTACGCCGCCGCTTCCGGCATCCCCTACGCCATCGGGTTTACCAAGAACAAATATATCGGCCGCACCTTCATCGCCCCCACCCAGGGGGAACGGGAAAGCGGCGTGAGCCTGAAGCTCAACCCCATCCGGGCGGTGGTGGAGGGAAAGCGGGTGGTGCTGGTGGACGATTCCATCGTGCGGGGCACCACCAGCCGGAGGATCGTCCGGCAGCTCCGGGAGGCGGGAGCCAGGGAGATCCACATGCGGGTCTCCGCACCGCCCTTTACATCTCCCTGCTTCTACGGCACGGACATCGACAGCGCCGAAAACCTCATTGCGAACCGCCACAGCATCCCCGAGATCGGGGAGCTCATCGGGGTGGACAGCCTGGGCTACCTGAGCCTGGAGCAGGCAAAGCTGCTCACGGGCAGGGACACGGGCTTCTGCACCGCCTGCTTCGGCGGGGGCTATCCCACCACAGTCCCCGGAACCGGAGAGAAGAACCGCTTTGAGCGGAAGATCCATTCCCTGTAATTGAGTAACCGTCGGTCAGATCACCGCACACATTTTGCCGGCATCTTTTCCGCCTGATTTTGTTTCAAAATCTTAAAACACACAAAGTATTGCTGCGATTTTTCGACTTCATCAGACGAAAAATCTGCTCGACAATCTGCGCACGCCGATCTGACCGGCGGCTACTAAAGAATAATAACTCAAAGCGGGTCGACAGGGCCTGCTCAAAGGAGTTGTAGGAATATGTGTTCCATCATGGGCTTTTCCAAACGGACCCTCTCGGACGAGGAACTGGGGGTATACTTTGACCGCACCCTCTCCCGGGGACCGGATATGTCCCGCATCGAACCTGCGGGGGACGGCTGTCTCTGCTTCCACCGGCTTGCCATCATGGGCCTCCACGAGGAGGGCATGCAGCCTTTCCATCTGGGGAAGGATATGTGCGTCTGCAACGGGGAACTGTATCTGTTCCGCCCCCTGAAAAAGGAGCTGGAGGATCAGGGCTACACCTTCGTCAGCGGCTCCGACTGCGAGATCATCCTCCCCCTGTACCGGGAGCACGGGCTGAAGATGTTCCGGGAGCTGGACGCAGAATTTGCCATGGTGATCTACGATGGCGAAAAGGATTCCTTTATCGCCGCCCGGGACCCCATCGGCATCCGTCCACTGTTCTACGGCTACGACGAAGGCGGGAACATCGTCTTTGCCAGCGAGGCCAAGAACCTGGTGGGCCTGTGCAAAGAGATCGCCCCCTTCCCGCCGGGATACTATTATGCGGACGGGAAATTCACCCGCTACGCCGACGTGACTGCGGTGGAGAAGTATTCGGAGGACGACCTGGAGACCGTCTGCGCGAACATTCGGGAAAAGCTCATCCTGGGAGTGGACAAGCGGCTGGACGCGGACGCCCCTCTGGGCTTCCTTCTCTCCGGCGGCCTGGATTCCAGCCTGGTCTGCGCCATCTCCGCCCGCATCCTGGGCCGGCACGTGCGCACCTTCGCCATCGGCATGGATACGGACCCCATCGACCTGCGCTACGCCCGCATTGCCGCGGACTACATCGGCGCGGAGCACACCGAGGTCACCATGACCCGGGAGGAAGTGCTGGCCTCGCTGGAGGACGTGATCGCCCTTCTGGGCACCTGGGACATCACCACCATCCGGGCCAGCATCGGCATGTACCTCTGCTGCAAGGCCATCCATGAGCGCACGGATATTCGGGTGCTCCTTACCGGAGAGATCAGCGACGAGCTCTTTGGCTACAAGTACACGGATTTCGCCCCCGGCCCGGAGGAATTTCAGGCTGAGTCAAAAAAGCGAATCGACGAGCTGTACATGTATGACGTGCTGCGGGCTGACCGCTGCATCTCCGTGAACTCCCTGGAAGCCCGTGTACCCTTCGGGGACCTGGATTTCGTGCGCTACGTCATGTCCGTGGATCCACGGCTTAAGATGAATACCTACAATATGGGAAAATACCTCTTGCGCAAGGCCTTTGAAAAGGATAAACTGCTTCCGGACGAGATCCTCTGGCGGCAGAAGGCAGCTTTTTCCGACGCCGTCGGCCACAGCATGGTGGACGATCTGAAGGAATACGCCGAGGCGAAGTATACCGACGCGGAATTTGAGGAGAAACGCAGGCAGTATGACTATTGCCCGCCCTTCACCAAGGAAAGCCTGCTCTACCGGGAGATCTTCGAGAAACACTATCCCGGCCAGGCCCGGATGATCGCGGATTACTGGATGCCCAACAAGACCTGGCCCGGCTGCGACGTGGACGACCCCTCTGCGCGGGTGCTGTCCAACTATGGAGCCAGCGGAGAATAACGGGAGGCTGATCGTATGAATAACGGCGCGATCGTCGGCATCAACTGGGGAGACGAGGGCAAGGGCCGGATGGTGGACCTGCTCACGGATCATTATGATCTGGTGGTCCGCTACCAGGGCGGCGGCAACGCAGGGCACACGGTGGTAAACGACAAGGGCAAATTTGCCCTGCACCTGCTGCCCAGCGGCGTCTTCCGCCCCGGGGTAGTGAACGTGCTGGGCAACGGCGTCGCCCTGGACCCGGAAAACCTTTGCCTGGAGATGGAAGACGTGCGCAGCAAAGGCGTCGCCGTCAGCCCGGAGAATCTGAAGATCAGCAGCCGGGCTTCCCTGCTCCTGCCCTGGCACCGGGAGCTGGACGGCCTGGAGGAAGCCCGCCTGGCGGACAAGCAGTATGGCTCCACCAAGCAGGGAATCGCCCCCTTCTATTCGGATAAGTACCAGAAAAAGACCGTCCTGGCCGGGGAGCTGTTCTACCCGGAGGAGCTGCGGGAGCATCTGGCGCAGCTTCTGGAATGGAAGAACCTCACTCTCACCCGGGTCTACGGGGCGGAGCCCTGGACCATGGACAAGCTGGAGGCCTGGGTCTTTGAGTACGGAGAGAGGATCAAGCCCTATATCTGCGATACCCACATCCTGCTCCGGGACGCAGACCGGGCGGGAAAGCGCATTCTCTTTGAAGCCCAGCTGGGCGCTCTGCGGGATCTCGATTTCGGCATATACCCCTACACCACCTCCTCCAGCACCACGGCGGCCTACGCCCCCATCGGGGCGGGGATGCCCTCTATCCGGATCGACCGCGTCATGGGCGTTGTAAAGGCCTACTCCACCTGCGTGGGGGAAGGCCCCTTCGTCTGCGAGCTGTTCGGGGAGGAAGCGGAAAGGCTCCGGGAAGCCGGGGCGGAGTACGGCGCCAAGACCGGCCGTCCCCGCCGGGTGGGCCCCATGGACCTGGTGGCCACCCGATACGGGGTAGAGGTCCAGGGGGCCACGGAGCTGGCCCTCACCAAGCTGGACGTGCTGAGCGATATGGAGAAGATCCCCGTGTGCGTGCGCTACCGCACCTCCCAGGGGGAGACGGACGACTTTCTCTTCCCCACCCTGCTGGCCTCCGCCAGGCCCGTGATCGAATATGTCCCCGGCTGGAAATGCGATATTTCCGCCGTGCGCCGCTGGGAGGATCTGCCCAGGGCAGCGCAGGATTATGTCAACCTTATTCAGAGCGCCGTGGGGGCTCCCATCACCTATATCTCCGTGGGCCCGGAGCGGGACAGCTACATCCATCGGGAGGGCTGAGGCATGACGGACAAGTACGAATCCCCTCTGGCCTCCCGCTACGCCTCGGACTACATGCTGAGACTCTTCTCCGCAGATACCCGGTTCCAGACCTGGCGCAGGCTCTGGTGCGCCCTGGCCCGGGAGGAGATGACCTTGGGCCTGCCCATCACGGAAGCCCAGGTGCGGGAGCTGGAAGCCCATATTACGGATATTGATTACGAAACGGTCCGGGCCCGGGAAAAGGAAGTGCGCCATGATGTCATGGCCCATGTCTACGCCTATGGGAAGGCCGCTCCCTCTGCCGCGGGGATCATCCATCTGGGGGCCACCAGCTGCTATGTGACGGACAACGCGGACCTGATCCTGTACCGGGACGGCCTGCGCTATCTCCGGGGGCAGCTCCTTATCCTGCTGAAGAACCTGGCCGCCTTCGCGGATGAATACAAGTCGCTCCCCACCCTGGGCTACACCCACTATCAGCCTGCCCAGCTGGTCACCATGGGCAAGCGGGCGACCTTATGGATGCAGGATCTGGTCTCCGACCTGCACGAAATTGATTTTGCTTTGGAGAATATCCAGTTCCTGGGCTGCCGGGGCACCACGGGCACCGAGGCCAGTTTTCTGGAGCTCTTTGACGGAGACGAGGAAAAGATCGACGAGCTGAACCGCCGTCTCGCGGCGGATTTCGGCTTTGAAAACTGCTTCGATGTCTGCGGTCAGACCTACCCCCGGAAGACGGACAGCCGCATTCTGAACGCTCTGAGCTCCCTGGCCCAGAGCCTGTACCGCATGGCAAACGATATCCGGCTGCTGCAGCACGATCGGCAGCTGGAGGAACCCTTTGAGGACAGCCAGATCGGCTCCTCCGCCATGGCCTACAAGCGCAACCCCATGCGCTGCGAGCGCATCTGCTCCCTGGCCCGGTACCTGATGGCGGACGCTCTGAACGCCCCCATGACCGCCGCCGTGCAGTGGATGGAGCGTACCCTGGACGACAGCGCCAACCGGCGCATCTCCCTTCCGGAGGGCTTTCTCTGCGCCGACGCCATCCTGCGCCTGGGGCAGAACGTCACCGCCGGACTGCGCATCAACGAAAAGATCATCGCCCGCGCGGTGCGGGAATACCTGCCCTTTATAGCCACGGAAAACCTGCTCATGGAGGCGGTGAAGCGGGGCGGGGACCGTCAAGAGCTCCATGAGGTCATCCGTAAGTGTTCCATGGAGGCCACCGCCCGGATGAAGGAGGGGCTGGACTGCGACCTTCTGGAACGGCTGGCAGCCGAGGAGAAGTTCAGCCTCAGCGCCGGGGAGATGGAAGAGCTGCTGGACCCGCAGAAATACATCGGCCGCTGTGATACACAGGTAACGGCCTATCTGGAAAAGCTGAAGCCTCTGCTGGCCGGTGCGGAGGCCGCCTCCGCGGAGATCAGCGTTTGATGCAGGTCGGACGGCAGGGTATGAATGGATACGGCCGTTAACGCCGCCGTGCCGATCTCCAAGGACAGGTCGCCGGCCAAATCTGATCAGCAGCTCCAGGACAGCCGCGGTTTTCTTCGGAAACCGCGGCTGTTTTGCGTTCAAAAGGCCGGCTCGGGCAGATGCCGCGCCGCAGCCTGCCAAGAAGAGACGGAAGAAACGCCCTTTGCCCGAGAAATCGTGTCATTACTGGGATTCGGTTGAATCTATCCCCTCGCCGGGTATATAATTTTTTAACTTCGCTGTATGACAAAGCCGCCGAAAGGGAGTCTGCCGATGAAGCGCGAGAAGACAATGGATCTGACGAAGGGAGCCGTCGGGAAGGTATTGCTGGCTTTCATCCTGCCCATTCTGGCGGGCAGTCTGATCCAGCAGCTCTATACCGTCGTGGATGCCGTCGTGGTGGGGCGCTATGCGGGAAAAGAAGGCCTGGCCGCCATCGACTCGGTATACACGCTGTTCAAGTTCCCGCTGAATTTCATGTCCGGTCTGTCCGCCGGCGCGACCATCGTGGTCTCAAAGCTTTTCGGCGCGGGTGACGAGCGGAAGCTGGGCAGTTCGATCCGGGCCGCTTTTGCCATCTCTGTCGTTCTCGGCGCGGTATTCTCCCTCCTTGGCGCCCTGGCGGCCCCGCTTCTGGTGGACCTGATGCACGTACCGGAGGATATCCGCCAGTCCACGCTGGTTTACGTCCGCATATACTTCGGCGGTCTCTGGACCATGACCTTCTATAATATGCTGGCCGGGATCCTCCGGGCCTTCGGCAATTCCAAAAGCCCGCTGTATATCCTGGTGGTCTGCTGCCTGATCAATATCGCAGGCGACCTGCTCCTGGTGGGCGCGCTGCATACCGGAGTGGCCGGCGCCGCGGCGGCCACCGTATTTGCCCAGCTGGTGAGCGTGATCCTTGCCCTGCGTTCTCTGAAAAAGACCTATCCCGGGGGCGGGAGCCTGCAGCTGACCTTCGACGGGAAGGAGTGCTTCCGGATGCTCCGGATCGGCTTTCCCCTGGCTCTCCAGAGCATTCTCTTCCCCGTGGCGAATTCCATCATCCAGACCGCCATCAACCGAATGGGCACCAACGTCATCGCCGCCTGGGCCGTGTGCGGCAAGCTGGATATGCTGATCTGGCTGGTGGCGGATTCCATGGCCCCCGCCTTGTCAACCTATAACTCCCAGAACCTCGGCGCGGGCAAGGCCGACCGGGTGGTACGGGGCAGCCTCACCGGCATGGCCTTCTCCACGGGAGCCGTGGCGGTGATCAGCCTGTGTCTCTTCCTGTTCCCCGGCTTTCTGGGCGGACTTTTCGTCACGGAGGCGGACCGCGCGGTGCTGTCTCCCATGATCGTCCACTACATGCGCATCATGTCGCCCTTTTATGTTTTTTACGCTGTGGCCGAAGCCTTTTCCGGAGCCTGCTGCGGCACCGGGGACACGGTGCGGCCCATGATCGTGACCCTGCTCTGCACCTGCGGTCTGCGGGTCTTCGCCATTCTGGCTATCCTCCCCCGTTTCGGCACCATGGACTGCATCGTTTGGATCTACGTGGCCTCCTGGATCGTGACCGGGCTGGCCTTCCTCTGGATGTTCCTCCATAAATCCCGCCGGCTCTCCGCCGGAGAAGAAACGGAGGTCTCGGAGCAGACCTAGGAGGACGCATCCTGCGTCGGCACAAAGAGCCGCGGGCGTCTGCCCGCGGCTCTTCTGTCGGTTCTGTTCAGTTTCTGTCCCTCGCCGGAGCCTCCGTACCTTACGGCTTGGGCGGAGGGGGCATGGGCCCGCGGCCTGCGGGCATCTTGCTCAGCTGCTCGGACAGCTCCGCCATGATCTCGGGGATGCCGATATGCTGGGGGCAGTGGCTCGCGCAGGCGCCGCAGCCCACGCAGTCCTTCGGGCCGGGATTGATGGCCATGAGGCCGAACATCCCCATGGGTCCGTCCAGCTTCGCCCGGTTATAGGCGGCCAGCACGGCAGGGATATCGATCTGCATGGGGCAGTCGTCGCAGCAGTAGCGGCAGCCGGTGCAGGGCACGTTGATCTCGCCCCGGAACATTTCGCAGGCCTTTTCCAGGATGGCGGTATCCTCGTCGCTGAGGGGGCCGCCGGCGTTGAAGGTGTTCACGTTGTCCACGATCTGCTCCATATTGCTCATGCCGCTGAGGATCACCTGGACGTTGTCCAGCCGCAGCAGCCAGCGGAACGCCCAGGAGGCGATGGACCAATCGGGATGGGCCTCCTTCAGCAGCGCATCCGCCTTGGGGGAAAGGCTGGCCAGCCGCCCGCCCCGGACCGGCTCCATGACGATCACGGGGATGCCCGCCCTGGTCAGGGCCTCATACTGGCCCTTGGAGTCCTGCATATCCCAGTCCAGATAGTTCAGCTGGATCTGGGCAAAATCCCATTTGTAGGCGGCGATCATCTTTTCCAGCACCGGGACGGGGGCATGGGAGCTGAATCCCAGCTGCTTGATGCGGCCCTTTTCCTTCTGCTCGATGAAGTACTCCAGGCAGCCCCTGCCGATGTAGCCGTTGACTCCGTCCTCGTTCATGATGCCATGCATCAGGTAGAAGTCGATATAATCGGTGTTCAGCCGCTTCAGCTGCTCCTCGAACACGGCCTTGTAGTCCGGATTGGCGCTGGCCATGTACTTGGTGGCCAGTTTGAAGCTGGCCCGGTCATACCTGGGCAGAACCTTGCCCAGGAAATCCTCGCTTCCGGCATAGACGTACGCGGTATCGTAGTAGGTGATGCCGTTTTTCATGGCATAGTCGATGATCTCCGCCGCCTTGTCGAAGTCGATGGGGGCGCCCCGGCCGCCGCCGACGGTGGGCAGACGCATGTTGCCCATGCCCAGGCGGGAGATGGGTTCGCCCTTGAAGTCCTTGCAGATCATTTGCGTTCCTCCTTGTTTTTGGCTTTATGCTCCTATCATACTATGTAACGGGCAGGAATACAAGGGGGTGCGGGCGGATTGCGGCAAAGGGCGTCATCAGGCGGGGCAGCTCCCGGAGACCCGCGGGGAAACGCCTGCGGCGGTATATTAAGAACGAATAACGGAGGCGCCGTGGGGCGCCTCCGCTGTCTGCATGCAGTCTGCTTTTCTTTCTTATTTCCCGCTCTCGTCGCGGATCGCAGCCTGGGCTGCGGCGAGCCTGGCGATGGGGACGCGGAAGGGGCTGCAGGAAACGTAGTCCAGACCGGCCTTGTGGAAGAACTCCACGGAGGACGGGTCTCCCCCGTGCTCGCCGCAGACGCCCAGGTGGATATCCGGGCGGGTGGCGCGGCCCAGCTGGGCGGCCATCCGGATGAGCTTGCCCACGCCGGTCTGGTCCACCTTGGCAAAGGGGTCGTTTTCATAGATCTTTTTGTCGTAGTACGCGCCGAGGAATTTGCCCGCGTCGTCCCGGGAGAAGCCGAAGGTCATCTGGGTCAGATCGTTGGTGCCGAAGGAGAAGAACTCCGCTTCCCTGGCGATATCGTCCGCGGTCAGGGCCGCTCTGGGGATCTCGATCATGGTCCCGACCTTGTACTTCAGGCTGACGCCGGCTTCGGCGATCAGTCTGTCCGCCGTTGCCGTCACCACGTCCTTGACGTATTTGAGCTCCTTTACCTCGCCCACCAGGGGGATCATGATCTCCGGCACCAGGTGCCAGTCGGGGTGCTTTTTGTTGATATTGATGGCGGCTTTGATCACCGCTTCCGTCTGCATCTCAGCGATCTCCGGGAAGGTCACCGCGAGACGGCAGCCTCTGTGGCCCATCATGGGATTGAACTCATGCAGGGAGGCGATGATGTCCCGGATCTGCTGAACGGTCTTGCCCTGGGCCGCGGCCAGTTCTTCGATATCCTTCTCCTCCGTGGGAACGAACTCATGAAGAGGCGGGTCCAGGAAGCGGATGGTCACGGGATAACCCTGCATGGCCTCATAGATGCCCTCGAAATCGCTCTGCTGCATCGGCTCGATCTTGGCCAGGGCAGCCTTGCGCTCCTCCACCGTGTCTGCGCAGATCATCTCCCGGAAGGCCTCGATGCGGTCCGCCTCGAAGAACATGTGCTCCGTCCGGGTGAGGCCGATGCCCTGGGCGCCCAGCTCCCTGGCCTTAGCGGCGTCCCGGGGGGTGTCGGCGTTGGTGCGCACCTGCAGCCTTCTGTATTTGTCGGCCCATGCCATGATGCGGCCGAATTCGCCGGCGATGGTGGCGTCCACAGTGGGGATGACGCCGTCGTAGATGTTCCCGGTGGACCCGTCCAGGGAGAGCCAGTCTCCCTCCCGGAAGGTCTTGCCGGCCAGCTCAAAGGTCCTGGATTCTTCGTGCATCCGGATCTCTCCGCAGCCGGATACGCAGCATTCGCCCATGCCTCTGGCGACCACCGCAGCATGGGAGGTCATGCCGCCGCGGACGGTGAGTATGCCCTGCGCGGCCTTCATTCCTTCGATGTCGTCCGGGGAAGTCTCCAGCCGGACCAGGATCACCTTGGCCTTGGGATCCTTCTCCACGGCAGCCTTGGCGTCGGCGGCGGTGAATACGATCTGTCCGCAGGCGGCTCCGGGAGAGGCGCCCAGGCCCTTGCCGATGGGCGCGGCGGCCTTCAGGGCGGCTGTGTCAAAGGTGGGATGGAGCAGCGTATCCAGGTTGCGGGGGTCGATCATGCTGACGGCCTCTTTTTCGTCGATCATTCCCTCGTCCACCAGATCGCAGGCGATCTTCAGGGCAGCCTGGGCGGTGCGCTTGCCATTCCTGGTCTGCAGCATATAGAGCCTTCCATGCTCCACGGTGAACTCCATGTCCTGCATATCCTTGTAATGGGCTTCCAGGATCCCGCAAACCTCTTTGAACTGCCGGAAGGCCCGGGGAAATTTCTCCTCCATCTCCGTGATCTTCATGGGGGTGCGCACGCCGGCGACCACGTCCTCCCCCTGGGCATTGGTCAGGAATTCTCCGAAGAGGCCCCGTTCTCCCGTGGCGGGATCCCGGGTGAAGGCCACGCCCGTGCCGCAGTCGTCACCCATATTGCCGAAGGCCATGGACTGAACGTTCACCGCGGTGCCCCAGGAATAGGGGATATCGTTATCCCGCCGGTACACGTTGGCCCGGGGGTTATCCCAGCTTCTGAATACCGCCTTGATGGCGCCGTAGAGCTGTTCCTTGGGATCGGACGGGAAATCCTCCCCCAGCTTCGCCCGGTATTCATTCTTGAACTGCTCGGCAAGCTTCTTCAGGTCGTCCGCATCCAGCTCGATGTCGTGGGTGACGCCCTTTTCTTCCTTCATTTTATCGATGAGCTGCTCGAAATACTTCTTGCCCACTTCCATGACCACGTCGGAATACATCTGAATGAATCTGCGGTAACAGTCCCAGGCCCAGCGGGGGTTTCCGGACATGCGGGAGATGGCGGCGACGACCTCCTCGTTCAGGCCGAGGTTCAGGATGGTGTCCATCATTCCCGGCATGGACGCTCTGGCGCCGGAGCGCACGGAAACCAGCAGCGGATTCTCGGTATCGCCGAACTTTTTGCCGGTGATCTCCTCCAGCTTGAGGATATATTCGTCGATCTGGGCGCGGATCTCGGGGGCGATCTCTCTGCCGTCTTCATAATATCTGGTGCAGGCCTCCGTGGTGATGGTGAAGCCCTGGGGCACCGGCAGACCGATGTTGGTCATTTCCGCCAGGTTTGCCCCCTTGCCTCCAAGGAGCTCCCGCATCTTTGCATTGCCTTCCGAGAACAGATATACATACTTGTGAGCCATAGTGATTCTCCTTTTCCGTATGATCTATCTTGACTGTAATACAGGCCTACCGCCGTGTCAATACTCCATGCATTTTCTGTCATCCTTCCCGAATCTATCCGCAGAAATGGCAATTTATCCGGCAGATTGCCAGAAAGCAGCGATCAGAGCCCGGCTGCGGGCTCTGATCGTTTCGGATATTCGGTTCAATCCAGGCCGCCGGTCTTATTTGACCGTCAGCTCGGCGGCGGAGCTGCAGACCTTCCCGATGCTGTTCGTCACCTTGCAGCGGTAGAGCATGCCGTCGTAGGAGGCCTTCGCCGTAACGGTATAGCTTGCGGAAGTCGCGCCGGACTTGTTGTGCCAGCTCTCCCCTCCATCCGCGGAATACTGCCACTGGTAGCTCAGTCCTTCCCCGGAGGCCGTCACCGTAAAGGTGGCGGTCTTGCCCGCCGCGACGATCTGATCCGCAGGCTGGGTGACGATGACGGGCTTCGGGAGGACCGTCAGCCTCGCCTCGGCGGTAAACACGCTGCCGCCGCTGTTCGTCACCTTGCAGCGGTAGAGCATGCCGTCATAGGAAGCCTTTGTGGTGACGGTATAAGCGGCCGAAGTAGCCCCGGTCTTGTTCTTCCAGTTCTCTCCGCCGTCCTTGGAGTACTGCCACTGGTAGCTCAGTCCTTCCCCGGTGGCCGACACCGCAAAGGCAGCGGTCTTCCCCTCGGCGGCGGTCTGGTCCGCTGGCTGGGCAGTGATGACGGGCTTCGGGATGACCGTCAGCCTTGCTTCGGCAGTATACACGCTGCCGCCGCTGCTCGTCACCCTGCAGCGGTAGAGCATGCCGTCGTAGGAGGCCTTTACCGTAACGGTATACACGGTGGACGTCGCTCCGGTCTTGTTGTGCCAGCTCTCCCCTCCATCCGCGGAATACTGCCACTGGTAACTCAGCCCTTCCCCGGAGGCTGCTGCCGTGAAGGTCGCGGTCTTGCCCGCCGCGGCGGTCTGATCCGCGGGCTGGAGGGTGATGATGGGCTTCGGGAGAACCGTCAGCCTTGCTTCGGCGGTGTACACGGCTCCGCCCGCGGCGTTCGTTACCTTGCAGCGGTAGAGCATGCCGTCGTAGGTGGCCTTCGCCGTAACGGTATAGCTTGCCGAAGTCGCGCCGGACTTGTTGTACCAGTTATTTCCGCCGTCCTTGGAATACTGCCACTGGTAGCTCAGCCCTTCCCCGGAGGCCGCCGTTGTGAAGGTCGCGGTCTTGCCCGCCGCGGCGGTCTGATCCGCGGGCTGGAGAGTGATGACCGCCTTGGGGATGACAGTGAGCGTCGCGGCGTCGGAGGTCACGCTGCCGCCCGCGCTGTTCTTCACCACACAGCAGTACAGCATCCCGTCGTAAGAAGCCCTCGCGGTGACGGTATAGCTGGACGAAGTCGCGCCGGACTTGTTGTACCAGTTCTTTCCTCCGTCCTTGGAGTACCGCCACTGGTAGCTGAGCCCTTCCCCGGAGGCAGTTACCGCAAAGGCCGCGGTCTTGCCCTCCGAAACGGTCTGGTTCTCCGGCTGGCCGGTGATGGTGGGGACGTGCTCATGCCAGACTGCTGTGAGCGCAACGTCATCCACGATGAGGGTTTCGAAGCTGAAGGGACGCCCGTCCTGATCTGCCCAGTGCAGGAATTCGTATCCTTCCTTCGTGGGATCCTCCGGCCGGACAGCTTTTCCCAGATAGGTCACCGTCTGATCTGCGACTGCGCTGCCCCCCGCCGTATTGAAGGTGATGGTGTACCGGTTGATCTTCCATTTCGCTGTGATGGTGAGATCCTCAGCCGGCATGGCAGTCGGGATGGCCTTGTCCCACCCGTCGAAGGTATACCCGGTCCGCGTGGGTGCGGCAGGGGCCGTTACCGGCGCGCCGTAGTCCGCCGTGATCGCTTCGACTGCGCTGCCCCCCGCCGTATCGAAGGTGATGGTGTACTGCCTGACCGTCCACTGAGCCGTCACCGTCATATTCTCCGCCGGCATGGTCGCCGGGAG
>JAFZVM010000005.1 GCA_017617795.1 Oscillospiraceae bacterium | reverse complement strand
TCGTCCTGAGCCAGGATCAAACTCTCAAAAAATCGTATCTTAAGCGTTTCCGCCTAAAACCATTTTTTAAGTGATGCTCTTGGCTTCACTCAAATTCATTTCCGTTTGCGGTACGTCTCCGTACCGCGCCCACTCGGTGCGTTCGCTTGGCTTCTGCATTGTTTAATTTACAAGGTACAGCGTCGTCGAAATCGACCTCATGGGCTTCGTTTCCGCGGTTTCCGAAGGAGCCGCGAAAACTCGCTTGCATTCGGTCGTTTCTCCTCTTCCTCGCGAACTACAGTTCGCTCGGAGAAAGGGCCCGCTTTGCGGCGAGCTTTGCTAATATATCATTCCCCAAACCCCTTGTCAAGACTTATTTTCACCCGTTTTTCGATTCTTTTTTCGCCGGGCTGCGGCGTGATCCCCGGCCGGATTTTGCATAAGCCGGAGCGCCGCTTTCGCGCTTTACCTTGACAAACCGGGGTCTGTACCCTATAATCAAACGAAAATGAATAATTTCATTTTCAATCTTTCATTTTCCGGGAGGAATCCATATGAAAAAGTTGATCGCAATCCTTCTCGTCCTGGGTCTGCTTCTGACTCTGGGCGCCTGCAGCAAGTCCGCACCCGGCGCCACCTCTCCGGGCAATGTCGCTCCCGCTGCCACGAAGGCTCCCGCTGCGGCCGTTTCCGATACCAGCACCGTCGCCGTGGGCGCCGTGATCCTGGCCCGGGACGATGTGAATGAAGACGAGATCTATGCCTTCGTCTCCACGATCTTTGAGAATACCGCCGCCATCACCGAGCAGCATGCCAAGGGCGGCGAGCTGGATCTGAAGTTTGCCTCCAGCGTTACCAGCGTGCCCTACCATCCCGGCGCTGCCCGGTACTTCCAGGAGAAGGGCGTCACCGTCGCCGCCGTGAAGGAAGGCGCGGGCACCGGAGCCAAAGCCAACCTGACCTTCGGCACCGGCAGCGATACCGGCACCTACTACGGCTTCGGCAGCGTTCTGGCGAACTATGTTTCCAACGCCAACGACTTCACCGTCACCGCCGTCACCTCCGGCGGCTCCAAGGCCAACATCGAGGACATGAACGCCAACGACGTGCAGCTGGCCTTTGCCCAGTCCGACGTCATGAGCTACGCCTTCAACGGGGAGCGCCTGTTTGAGGCGCCCATCCAGGGCTTCAGCGTTGTGGCCGCCCTGTACATGGAGCAGGTGCAGATCGTCACCACCAATGGCGCCATCGCCAGCGTGGCCGACCTGAAGGGCAAGAACGTCTCCATCGGCGCGGTAGGCTCCGGCGTTTACTTCAACGCCATCGACGTGCTCCAGGCCTACGGCATGACGGAAAAGGACATCAAGCCCGTGTACCAGAACTTCGGTGACAGCGCCGACAGCCTGAAGGACGGGAAGATCGACGCCGCCTTCATCGTGGCCGGCGCCCCCACCACCGCCATCACGGACCTGGCCGCCTCCGGCAGCGTGTACCTGGTGAGCCTGGACGACGCGCACGTCAAGTCCCTCCTGGCCGCCAGCCCCTTCTACAGCGCCTACGTCATCCCTGCGGGGACGTACTGAGGCTTCGCATCTCAGCAGACATCGGCTCCCCGGCCCCTGCGGGGCGGGGAGCCTTCCTACTCTATCCTGAGGGGGGAACTCCATGGCGCAAAAACCCAAGACTCCGGCGAACGCGGATCTGAGCGCGGATCAGATCATGCGGCAGTATGACAAGGAATCCGCCACCCGGGTATGGACCGGCGTCCCCGCCCGGATCATCCACTATGTGATGAGCGTGTTCTCCATCTACTGCATCTGGTCCACCCTCTTCTCCACGGCGGATATCCCCGTGCGTGCCTCCGCCTTTCTGGGGCTCATCGTTCTCATGGGATATCTCACCTACCCCGCCGCCAAGGGGAGCGTCAAGCCCAATCATCTGCCCTGGTATGACGTCCTCATCATGGTGGTAGGCGCCGCCTGCTTCTTCTATTATTGTCTGAACTACAACAATATGGTGATGGTGGTCACCAGCGCCAGCAAGCTCACCCCCTTCCACGTGCTCATGGGGATCCTGGGCATCCTGGCTCTGGCGGAGCTGTGCCGCCGCTGCGTGGGCATTCCCATCCTCTGCGTGGCGGGGGTCCTGCTGATCTATACCTTCATCAATCTGCTGGTTCAGTCGGACCGGACCTTCGGGCAGGTGCTGGCCCGGGTGGTGTATACCCTGTTCTTCAGCACCAGCGGCGTGATGGCGACGCCGCTGCAGGTCTGCCTGAAATTCATCGCCGTATTCATCATCTTCGGCGCGTTCCTGGAGCGGACGGGCATCGCCGCCTTCTTCATCGACCTGGCCAACTGCGCGGCGGGCTCCTCCTCCGGCGGACCGGCCAAGGTGGCGGTCATCTCCTCCGCCCTCTGCGGCATGGTCTCCGGTTCCTCCGTGGGCAACACGGTCACCACCGGGTCCGTCACCATTCCCATGATGAAGAAGACCGGATACAAGGCGGAGTTTGCCGGGGCCGTTGAGGCTGCCGCCTCCACCGGCGGGCAGATCATGCCCCCCATCATGGGGGCCGCCGCCTTCCTCATGGCGGAATATATGGGGGAGAAGTACGGTCAGGTCGCCCTGTGGGCCATCCTGCCCGCGGTGCTGTACTTTGCGGGCATCTTCATGAGCGTGCATCTGGAGGCCAGGAAGCTGGGGCTGGAGGGCATCCCCCGGGAGCAGCTGCCTAAATTCCGGATCCTCATCCGCAGCATTTATCTGCTGCTGCCCCTGGTGGTGCTGGTGTGGCTGGTCTCCACCAATACCCGCACCCTGCAGTTCAGCGCCAGCATCGCCATTCTGCTCTCCGTGGCGGTGAGCCTCCCCGCCCTGTTCATGGATGGGAAAAAGGAAGCTTCCGAAACGGGGAAAAACGCGATCCTCTGCGGCGGGAAGAAGCTGGGGAGCATGGTCTTCAACTCCCTGGAGGCGGGCGGCCGCAGCTGCATCACCGTGGCGGTGGCCTGTTCCATGGCGGGCATCATCGCGGGCTGCATCACCGTGACCGGTCTGGCCAGCGGCCTCATCAACGGGGTCGTCACCGTGGCCCGGTCCATCCCCTCGCCCTTCCTGGGTACCCTGATCGCCCTGTTCCTCACCATGCTCTGCTGCATCGTGCTGGGCATGGGGGTCCCCACCACCGCCACCTACTGCATCATGGCTTCCACCTGCGCTCCCATCCTCATCCAGCTGGGCGTGGGGAAGATCGCCTCCCATTTCTTCGTGTTCTACTTCGGCATCGTGGCGGATATCACCCCGCCCGTGGCCCTGGCCGCCTACGCGGGCAGCGCCATCGCCAAATCGGACCCCATGCGAACGGGGGTCAACGCCACCAAGCTGGCCATCGCGGGCTTCATCATCCCCTATATCTTTGCCCTGGAGCCCAGTCTCCTGCTCATGGACAAGGGCGTTCTTTCCGCTGCCCTGAATATCGCCACCGCCGCCATCGGCATGTTCGGCGTGGCCGTGGGCCTGGAGGGCTTTTTCCGGGGCCCCGTCGCCTGGCCTCTGCGGGTGCTGGTGATCCTGGGAGGACTGCTCCTGTTCTACCCCGGGATCCTGACGGACGTCATCGGCGTGGTGATCGTCGGCGCGGTGGTCGCCCTGCAGATCATCCGATACAAGGGCGGCAGCAAGCCGGCGCCCGGCATACCATAACGGCAGTCTCGCGGGGAGGCCTCTGGCCTCCCCGGTTTTTTGTTTCCTCTGATTGACGGAAGAAGGGCGCTCCTTTATAGTTAGATGGGATCAGCTCAAAGAAAGGGGGGGCGGACCGTATGGACGCCGCGGGAAGGCTGTTCCGCCGCAGGCGGGTATACGACGAGGCGGGAACGGAAGCGCTTTTTCTCCGGGCCATGGGAGAGAACGTGAAGCGCCACTATGCCCGCTGCCCGGAATACCGGGCCATCCTGGATTCCGCCGGGTTTTCCCCGGAGGAACTCCGCCGCCGGGAGGACCTGGCGAAGCTCCCCTTCCTCACCACCCTGTATCTGAAGCGGCACGTCCTGCTGAGCGTGCCGGAGCGGAAGCTGCTGGTCCGGGCGGACTCCTCCGGCACCGGGGGAACGCGCTCCCGGATCGGCTTCGATCTGCGGTCCCTGTGGCTGGGGCTGCTGATGGTGATCCGGGTGGGCCGGCAGCGGAAGCTCTGGTCCCTGAAGCCCGCGAACTACGTGGTTTTCGGGTACCCGCCCGGGAACACCGGGGCCAGCAAGACCGCCTACGGCTTCACCTGGTTCGCGCCTGCGCTGCGGCGGACCTACGCCCTGGAGCGCACCGGGGACGGAGGCTATGCCCTGTCCTGGGATAAGGTCATCCGGGAACTAAAGCGCTGCTCCCGCTCCCCCTTTCCCCTGCGCACCATGGGCTTCCCCGCCTATACCTATTTTCTGCTCCGGGAGCTGAAGGAGCGGGGGATCCGCTGTCCCATGCCCAGGGGGAGCCTGGTGGCCCTGGGGGGCGGCTGGAAGCAGTTTTATGCGGAAAAGGTGGACAAAGAGGATTTTTACGCCCTGGTGAAGGACGTGCTGGATATTGACGAGAACCGGATCGTGGAATTCTTCGGGGCGGTGGAGCATCCGGTGCTGTACGCGGACTGCCCCTGCCACCGCTTCCATGTGCCGGTATACAGCCGGGTGATCATTCGCAGCCCGGAGGACTTCTCCCCGGCGCCGGACGGACAGCCGGGGCTGGTCAACCTCCTCACCCCCATGATGCAGAGCGTGCCCCTGAGCAGCGTTATGACGGACGACCTTGGGATCCTGCACCGGGAGCCCTGTCCCTGCGGGGCGGGATCCCCCTGGCTGGAGATCCTGGGCCGGGTGGGGATCCGCGACATCGTCACCTGTGCCGCGGGAGCGGAGGAATACCTGAAGGGGGAGAAGGAGGCGGGGACATGATCCTCTACCGCGGAGAGCTCATGGAAGACAGCCGGCAGGAGGAACTGCTGGCTTCCCTGGAAACGGATCTGTACGCGCCTCTCCGCCGGGGAGACAGGCTGGAGACGGAGACGGTGATCCGGGCCTTCGACGCCCTGGCCCGGCGGGTGCTGGCCGGGGAATTCGACGAGATCGTCCGTCCCCTGCTGGAGGCCTTCGGCATCGGGGACGACCAGTTCCGGGAGATGGCCCGGCTCTTCTGCCGGGAAGGCCTGGAGCGGAAGTGCGCCCTGGAGCTGTGCGATCCGCCGATCCTGCTGGAGGGGAACGTGCTCCGGGAGCGGCGGCCCCTGGGGGTGCTGCTGCACATCGCCGCCGGGAACGTGGACGCCCTCCCCGCCTACAGCGTGGCAGAGGGACTCCTGGCGGGCAACGTGAACATCCTGAAGCTGCCCATGGGGGATTCCGGTCTCAGCGTGCGCCTGCTCCATGAGCTGGTGCGGACGGAGCCCCGGCTGGGGGATTATATCTATGTATTCGACGTGCCCTCCCTGGAGACGGAGACCCTGCGGCGTCTGGCGAAGCTGGCGGACGGAGCGGCGGTCTGGGGCGGGGACGCGGCGGCGGAAGCGGCGCGGCAGCTGACGGAGATCGATACGAAGCTCATCCTATGGGGACACAAGCTCTCCTTCGCCTATGCGGAGCCGGACGCGGAGGACGAGACCCTTTCCGCCCTGGCCCGGAGCGTGTGTCAGACGGAGCAGCTCCTGTGCTCCTCCTGCCAGGGGATCTTTTTGGATACGGAGGATCCGGAGGTCCAGCGGGCCTTCGGGGAGCGGTTCTTTCCCATCTTCCGGGAAGCGAGCCGCCTGACCGGTCTGCCGGAACTCGGCATGCGGGCGAAGAACGCCGTGAGCCTGTACACGGAGCGGCTGGAGGGACGCACCGGCCTGTATTCCGGGGACGGGGTCACCCTCCGGCTCCTGGAGGGGGAGGACCTGGAGCTCTCCTGGCTGTACCGGGACCTGTGGGTGAAGCGGCTGCCTCTGGCGCGGCTGTACGACCTGCGGCGGTACAAGGGGCATCTCCAGACCGCCGCCGTCCTGGCTCCGGACCCGGAGAAGCGCCGGGCGATCCGCCGGATCCTGGCGGACGCGGGCGTCTGCCGGATCACCGGGCCCGGGAACATGTCCCGTGCAGTATGCGGGGAGGCCCACGATGGGCTGTATCCCCTGCGGGAGTATACCCGGATCACGGAAACGCAGCTGACGCCGGAGGAGGCGGAGGCGTGGAAAAGGAGCGGAAAAGCATGAATCTGCAGATCCGTTATGCGGAAGCGGAGGAAAGCGGCGGGTTTACCGCGGCTCTCCCCGGCCATGAACAGCCCCGGGAGCGGATCTTCATCAAAGATCTGGAGCGGAAAGAGCATGAGATTTGAAAACGTCTATTTCGTCAACGGAACGGGTTATGCGGGGAAGTCCACCCTGGTGAAGGCTCTGGCGGAGAAATATGACGGGATCCTCTGCGGGGAAAATTACCATGACGCCCTCCTGCCGGAGCTGGACAGGGAGGAATTCCCCAACCTGTGCTGGAGCCGGGACCTGGAGGACTGGCACGAGTTCATCCGCCGGACGCCGGAGGAATACGAGGCCTGGATCACCGGGGTGACGAGGGAATGCGAAACCCTGGAACTGCGGATCCTGGAGGAGCTGGCGGTGCCGGGCAGGCCGGTCTTCGCGGATACCAACATCTGCCCGGAGACCCTGCACAGGATCTCCGACGAGAGGCACGTGCTCATCATGCTGGCGGACCCGGAGATCTCCGTCCGCCGTTTCTTTGAACGGGAGGACCGGGAAAAACAGTTCCTGTACCGCCTGCTCCTGGAGGAGCCGGACCCGGAGGCCGCCCTGGCCAACTTCCGGGAATGTCTCGGCCGGGTCAACTCCCGGGCCAATTACGAACGCTTGCTCCGCTGCGGTTTTCCCGTGCTGCTTCGGGATGAAGGCCGGACCCCGGCTCAGACCCTGGCGCTGGCGGAGCGGTTCTTTTCTCTGGGGGAGGCGGAAGCATGAGCGGGATCAAGGGCTTTTTCCGCCGGGAGCCGGTGCTGGTGATCGCCGCCCTGGCGGCGGCGGTGAGCTGCTGCTTCGTGCCCCCGGACCGGGGATATCTGGAATATTTCGACCTGCGGACCCTGGCCCTGCTGTACTGCCTGATGACCGTGGTGGCAGGGCTGAACCAGGCGGGGCTTTTCACCCGGCTGGCGGGCTCCCTCTGCGCCCGGGCGGGGAGCGTCCGCCGTCTGGGCCTGGCGCTGGTGCTTCTGAGCTTCTTTTCCTCTATGCTCATCACCAACGACGTGGCCCTGATCACCTTCGTCCCCTTCGCCGCGGCGGTGCTGGTGCTGGCGCACCGCCCCGGGGACCTGAGCCGGGTGGTGGTGCTCCAGACCGCGGCAGCCAACCTGGGCAGCATGCTCACCCCCGTGGGAAACCCCCAGAATCTGTACCTCTATTCCCGGTACGGCTTCTCCATGGGAGACTTCCTCTCCATCACGTTCCCCGTCTGGTGCGTGTCTCTGGTCCTCTGCGCCGCCGGCTGCCTGCTGCTGCCGGGCGCGGCCCTGGAACGGGGACCGGCGCAGGCGCCCGCCGCCGTGGGAAAGAGCGTCTGGCTCCACGGGGGGCTCTTTCTCCTCTGCCTGCTGACGGTTCTGCGCATCCTCCCCTGGCCCTTCATGCTGGGGGGCGTGATCCTGGTGCTTCTGATCGCGGACCGGAAGCTGCTGGGAAAGGCGGATCTCTTCCTGCTCCTCACCTTCGCGGCCTTCTTCGTCTTTTCCGGGAACCTGGCCCGGATCCCCGCGGTGAGCGAGGCCCTGAAGAAGCTGATGCTGGGGCGGGAATACGGCGTTTCCCTCCTGGCCAGCCAGGTGATCAGCAACGTCCCCGCCGCCCTGCTCCTCTCCGGTTTTACGGAGGCGGGGAAGGAGCTGGTGCTGGGGGTGGATATCGGCGGCTTGGGCACCCCCATTGCCAGCCTGGCCAGCCTCATAAGTCTGAAGCTCTACTCCCGGACGGAGGGAGCGAAGCCCGGGCGCTTCCTGTGTGAGTTCCTCGTGGTGAACCTGGTGCTGCTGGGGCTGCTGACCCTGGCGAAGATGCTGCTGGCATAGGAGGCAAAGCCATGTGCGGAAGATTTCAGTTCACCGCCGACGATCCGGATGAGCGGATCGCGGCCATCCTGGATATCCTGGAGCGCACTTCTCCGGGAAAGTATACCCTGGGAGAGATCGGCCCCGGGCTGGCGGCTCCGGCTGTGATCGCCCGGGGAGAGCGGCTTTCCCCCGTCCCGGCGGTCTTCGGCTTCACCGGCCGGGAGGGCGGGAAACTCCTGATCAACGCCCGGAGCGAGACCGCAGGGGAGAAGCCCACCTTTGCGGAGTGCCTCCGGTCCCGGCGCATCGTCCTGCCCGCCGACGCCTTCTTCGAATGGAGCCGGGAGACCCGGGAGAAGTACCGCTTCACCGTGCCGGGGCTCCCCTTCTTTTATCTGGGAGGTCTGTACCGGCGGGAGGGGGAGGAACTGCGCTTCGTCATCCTCACCCGGGCGGCCAACGGCGATATGGCGCCGGTGCACCACCGGATGCCCCTGATCCTGGGGCCGGAAAGGGTGCGCCCCTGGCTCACCCGGGAGGCGGAAGCCCGGGCCCTGCTCACCGGGGAGGCTCCCCGTCTGGCCGCGGAGCGGGTATCCTAGAAAATACCCATAGGGGCTTGCGTTTGCCATTCGTGCATAGTAAAATATATATTGGACTGATATCCACGGTCCCCTGGAGGACGAAACATTGGAATACAAAAACGCGACCGGACGGATTTACGATATTCAGGGTTACGCGGTGCACGACGGGCCGGGCATCCGGACCACGGTGTTCACCAAGGGCTGCCCCCTGAGCTGCCTCTGGTGCCACAGCCCCGAATCCCAGGGCTTCGGCTTTGAGCTGGGCTGGCTGCCCCTGAAATGCCTGGGCATGGACCTGTGCGTGGAGGCCTGCAGAAAGGCCTGTACCCGGGGCGCCATCTCCCGGGGAGAGCCCACCAAGCGCATGGGCACAGAGGAGATGGTGGAAAAGGCGGAGCTGGACCGCACGAAGTGCGACGGCTGCCTGAAATGCACGGAGGTCTGCTTCACCAAAGCCCTGTACTCCGCCGGATGGGACACCACGGTGGACGAGGTCTACGACCGGCTCATGAAGGACGTGCCTTTCTTTGAGAACGGAGGCGGGGTCACCGTATCCGGCGGGGAGGCCATGAGCCAGTTCGAATTCACCCTGAACCTGCTGAAGCGGCTGAAGGACAGCGGCATCCATATCTGTCTGGATACCACGGGCTTCGCCCCGGCGGAGAAATTCCTGGAGATCCTACCCTACGTGGATCTGTTCCTGTACGACGTCAAGCACATGGATTCCAGGCGCCATAAGGCGCTCACCGGGGTCCCCAACGAGCTGATCCTGGACAATGCCCGGCTCCTGGCGAAAAACGGGGCAAAGATCCAGGTCCGCTACCCGGTCATCCCCAAGCTGAACGATTCCCGGGAGAATATGGAGGCCACAGCGGACTTCTGCGTCAGCCTGGGGGAGGCGCTCACCCTGGTGCAGCTCCTGCCCTACCATAAGTCCGGCCGGTCGAAGTACGACCGCCTGGGCAGGCCCTACCGCCTCACCAACGTGGAGCCGCCCCCGGAGAGCTTTATGGAAAAAGCCCTGGAGCTCTTTACCGCCCGGGGACTTCCGGCGCAGATACACTGAAGCAAGAAAGTAAGAGCAAGAGTGAAAATAAAGCAGCGAAAGGAGCGTAACCATGGAGAACTTTGATTATCCCCTTTCCCCACGCATCCAGGAGTTGAAGGAGAAGCGCAAACGCATCAATAAGGATATGCGTCTGGACTTTGAGCGCAACCGCATCATCACGGAGTACTACAAGACCCATATGCACGAGTACCCCATCCTGAAGCGGGCGGGCTACCTGTACACCTGGCTCACCACCCGGGAGATCAATATCGACGACGACGATATCTTCCTGGGAGACGGAGGTCCCCACTGCCGCACCGTCCACTTCGACATCGAGCAGACTCCCTCGGCCTGGATCGAGGGCTGCTTCGGGGACACGGACGAGCGTTTCCGGGCCGCCTGGCAGGTGCCGGGCAGCGTCTGGGTCTCGGATGAGGACCGGGCCTGGATCCTGGAGGCGGCGGAATTCTGGAAGGACAACGACATCGCCGCCACAGCCATGGGCCTCTTCCCGGAGGATTTCGTGGCCAAGCGCCGCACCATGGGCCGCGGCATGAGCGGAACCTTCCCCGGCCATTTCTGCCCCGGCTATGAGCGGGCGGTCATGGTCTCCTTCGGTGAATGCCGGAAGATCGCCCAGGAAAAGCTGGATGCCATCCGGAAGAACACCACGGCGGAGAACGTCCGCAGCGAGCTCTTCTACCGGGCCTACATCAAGGTCTGCGACGGCATGATCCTCATGAGCAAGCGCTACGCCGAGGGCTGCAGGAAAAAGGCGGAGGAGACCGCCGATCCCGTCCGGAAGGCGGAGCTGCTGCAGAGGGCGGACAGCTGCGACTGGATCGTGGAGCACCCCGCCCGCACCCTGTGGGAGGGCATCCAGGCCCTGTTCTTCTATCAGTACCTGCTCATCGCCGACGGCGTCCACTGGGCGGACAGCCCCGGACTCATCGACCGGTTCCTGGGCCCCCTGGCCGAGAAGGAGATCGCCGAAGGGACCCTCACCCGGGAACAGGCCCAGGAGCTGTTCGACGCCTTCGTCCTGCACATCGGCGACCAGATCATCATGTTCCCCAAGCCCACCAACGACCGGCTCATCGAGGCGCACAAGAACGGCAAGTGCTTCTTCGACCTCCAGGGCGGAGCCCAGAACATCGCCGCGGGCAGCCTCATCACCATCGGCGGGCAGACGCCGGACGGCACCGCCGGGACCTACAACATCGCCACGGAGATGATCCTCCTGGGCTACTACCGCCTGCGGGTGGCGGAGCCCAGCCTGGCCCTGCGCATCAACCAGTACACCCCCGACCGGATCTGGGCCATCGCCATCGCCTGCAGCATCCGCTCCGGCGGCATCCCCCAGTTCAACAACGACAACAAGATCATTGAGGCCATGCTGAAGCGGGGTGTGCCCATTGAGGACGCCCGGCAGTACGCGGTGTTCGGCTGCGTGGAGCCCGCCATCAGCGGCAAGGAATGGTCCATGGCCGCCAACTGCGGCGCCTTCGGCGCCGGCGCGGGACCCACCAGCATCCTCCAGTACGTGATCCACGGGAACTACGATCCCATGTGGAAGCGGGAAGGGGAGCTGCCCTGCAAGAAGCTGTACGAATACGAGAGCTTCGAGGAGCTGAAAGCGGAGTTCGAGCGCCAGGCCAAGCATTATATCGACACCATGAGCCGGATGTACCACTTCGCCGCCTTCACCTTCAATACCGCCTGGCCCGTCCTCTCCGCCTCCATGATGACGGAGGGCTGCCTGGAGAGCGGCAAGGACGTCACCTGGGGCGGCGCCACCTACAACGGTATGGGCAGCATGATCAACGCCGTCGCCACCATCGGCGACAGCCTCACGGTGATCAAAAAGCTCTGCTTCGACGATAAGATCGTCTCCACCAAGGAGCTGTACGAGGCCCTCCGGGACAACTGGGAGGGCGAAGGCCAGGAACTCCTGCGCCAGCGCATCCTCAACGCCCTGCCCCACTACGGCAACGACGACGATTATGCCGACGAGCAGGTGGTCTGGTGGACGAACATGTGGGTGGATTACTACAACTCCCGCAATGGCGTCAACGGCGGCACCAACAACTGCGGCGCCCTGGACCTGAACTGGGTCGGCGGCGGCAAATTCCAGTGGGCCACCCCGGACGGCCGGAAATCCGGCGATCCCCTGTCCATCTCCAGCGACCCGCGGCAGGACTGCATCAAGAACGGCCCCCTCTCCTACGTGAAGAGCGTGGCCAAGATGCCCTGGACCAAGCTGCGCTGCGGCGGCGCCATCAACTCCCGCTTCGACATGAACTCCGTGCAGGGAGACGACGCCTGGTGGAAGGTGAGGGACCTGATCTCCGCCTACTTCAGACTGGGCGGCATCCAGTACCACTTCACCGTGGCGGATTCCGCCGCCATGCGGGACGCCCAGGTGCATCCGGAGGACCACCAGGACCTGATCGTCCGCATCGCTGGCTACTCCGCCTACTTCACCCATATGTCCACCGCGGACCAGAACGACTACATCAACCGGTTCGAACACCAGGTGTAATGTGCCTGACAAGGCCCGGAGCCATTCGGCTCCGGGCCCTTTTTCTGCCGTTCGGCTTGAGTTTTCGGCGAAAATATGCTAACAAAGAGAGAGACTAAACGATCTCATCCGGGAGGCGGGAAAATGGAAACAAGGATGCCCGAGCTGGTATGCCTGGGAGAGCTGCTCATCGATTTCACCCCGGCGGGGACTTCCCCCGGGGGCATGGCCCTGTACGAACGGAATCCGGGAGGCGCGCCGGCCAACGCCGCCGTGGCCGCCGCCCGGCTGGGACTGACCGCCGCCTTCATCGGCAAGGTGGGTGCGGACCTCCACGGCCGCTTCCTCAGAGACGTGCTGGTGCGGGAAGGGGTGGACTGCCGTGGCCTTATCCTGGATCCGGAAAGCCCCACCACCCTGGCCTTCGTGGAGCTGCTCCCCGGGGGCGAGCGGGATTTCGCCTTTCACCGCAAGGGCTGCGGAGACACCCGCCTCAGCCCGGAAGAACTGCCGGAGGCGCTGATCCGAGGCGCGAAGGTGCTGCACATCGGTACCCTTTCTCTGACGGACGAGCCCGCCTGCGCCGCGACCCTCCGGGCGGTGGAGCTGGCAAAGGAGGCGGGAGCGGCGGTCTCCTGCGACGTGAATTACCGGGCGCCCCTCTGGGAGGCGGAGGGAGAGTTCCGGGCAGCCTGCGCGGAGCTCCTGCCCCGGGTGGACTGGCTGAAGGTCTCGGAGGAGGAAGCGGCCCTTCTCACCGGGGAAACGGACCCGACTGCGGCTGCGGAAACGCTGCGGAAGCGGTATCCCTTCAAGCACCTGGCGGTGACTCTGGGGGAAAAGGGGGCGATCCTGGACGGGGCCTTTCTCCCGGCTTTTCCCGCAAAGGCGGTGGATTCCACCGGGGCGGGGGACAGCTTCTGGGGGGCGTACCTGTTCGCCCTGCTCCGGGGTCTGCCGGAGCCCGGGCGCTTTGCCTGCGCCGCCGCGGCCTGCTGCGTGGAAAAACGGGGGGCGATCCCCGCCATGCCGGACCTGGCGGCGGTGGAAGCGCGGCTTTCGGCTTTACGCTGAGCGCCGGATATGCTATACTGAACAAAAGATCATAAACACAATGAAGGGAGAAACGAAACGGATGAAAACGGCAAAAACCTTTGTGAAGCTCACCTCCTGCCCCTTCGCCCGGAGGGACTCCTTCCTGGCCTTTTTCAATGATCCCGGCGGCAGCGAGATCTTCGGCGCGGCCTCCCTGTGGCTCTCCAATACCCGGGGCGGCTCCACCATCGGCGCGGTGACGAACCGGCAGATCAAGCTGGAGATCCAGCAGAACGGCCGGGCCATCGCCAGCGTCAATTCCACCACCCCCTACGAGGTGATCCAGGAGTCGGACCACGGCCAGGTGCGGTACTGCATCGGCGGCCGGAACTTCGTCCGCTGTCTGGGCACCGGCCTCCAGGGCAGCAGCCTGGTGATGCGGCCCACCGCCCCCAGGGGCTTCCTGGCGGGGGCCAGCTTTTATGATCTGATGGACGGCACCTGGCAGCTGGGCTTCGGGGAGAGCCGCATGCGCCTGATCCCCATCACCGGCAAGCTCACCCAGGAGGGGATGCAGTTCCGCATGACCCCCGGCGAGGACGGGGTCATCGAGCTGGTGTTCGAGGAATACACCCTGGATCCCATCCCCGGGGACGTCCACAGCTTCCCGGATTACGAGGCCTGCCTGGCGGACGTGAAAAAGGACTTCGATTCCTACGCCGCCGCGGTGATGCCGGAGCTGCCCGCCCCCTATGAGGACATGCGCCTTCAGGCTCTGTGGACCACCTGGAGCCATACCAACGACGCCCACGAGGACGACCTGTTCCGCCACACCGTGGTGAAGATGATGCGGGGCGTCTTCGAGCACATCTCCGGCTGGCAGCAGGCCATGCAGGCCATCTGCCTGAGCAAGGACGTGAGGCTGGCCTGGAGCATCCTGGCCTCCTGCTTCGACTATCAGGACGTGAACGGCCGCATCGCGGACATCTACGATAACCAGACCCTGCCCAAGGACACAATGAAGCCCCCCTTCCAGGGCGTCGCCCTCAAATGGCTCATGAAGAACCGGGATCTGAGCGGGATCCCGGCGGAGGAGAAGAAAAAGCTGTATAACGGGCTGAAGAAATGGACGGAGTTCTTCCTCCTGTGCCGGGACCTGGACAAGGACGGCATCTGGGAGAACCGGAAGGCCGGGGAGACCGGCTGGGAGGACGGCCCCTATTTCTACGTGGGCTTCCCGCTGGCCAGCCCGGATATGAACGCCTACCTGGAGATCTGCATGGAGGCCCTGGCCGCCTTCGGCAAGGAGCTGGGCGAGCCCGACGCGGATTCCTGGCAGCAGCGGGCGGACGAGCTGCTGGACAAGATCGTCAAGACCTTCTGGGACGGGGAGCGTTGGTTTGCCTTCAACGCCACCACCAAAAAGGCCGCCAAGAGCGACAGCCTGCCCCTGTACGCCGCCCTGATCCTGGGGGACCGGCTGCCCAGGGACATTGCGGAAAAGAGCATCGAGTACATCTTCCGGGAAGGCACCTTTGAGACCCCCTTCGGCCTGGCCACCGAGAGCCTCACCAGTCCCCTGTACCGGGGCGGCTGGTGCCAGGGCAGCGTGGTCACCCCCGTGCACATCATCTTCCCCCTGGCCTTCGAGGCCCTGGGACGGATGGATCTGGCGAAGCGGATCGCCAAGGAATACTGCGACCTGCTGAAGAGCACCGGCTTCTATCATTTCCACAACGCCATCTCCGGAGAGCCCAGCATCGGCTCCGCCATGGGGGTGGAGAAGACCTTGTTCTGGAGCGCCTGGACCTCCTCCTGCTACCTGTTCCTGGCGGACCGGTACCTGCGGGGCTGAGTCTTCTTGACGAAAACAGGCAAATCATGCATAATGGGCGTGCTGCGTCAGCGGCACGCCTGTTTTTTCCAAGAAATTATAATGCTGCCGAAACGGCAGAACGGAGGATACGCCCATGAGCCTGGAGGTACGGAATCTCACCAAACATTACGGAGATAAGCTGGTGCTGGATCACCTGAGCTTTTCCATGCCGGGACCGGGGGTCTATGCCCTCCTGGGCACCAACGGGGCGGGAAAGACCACCGCCATCCGCATGATGCTGGGGATGCTGGCCCGGGACGAGGGGGAAGCCCTGTGGAACGGCCAGCCCCTGAAACCGGAGACCTGCAACGTGGGTTACCTGGCGGAGGAGCGGGGGCTGTATCCCAAGTACCGGCTCCTGGACCAGCTGCTGTATTTCGCCGCCCTCCGGGGGGTGAACAAGACCGACGCCATGACCCGCATCCGGTACTGGTCCCGCCGGCTGGAGACGGACGAATACCTCTTCCCCACCCGCAGGGGTCCCAGGGGAAGCCAGACGCAGGCCCCGTCCCTGAAGGCGGACCAGCTGAGCAAGGGCAACCAGCAGAAGATCCAGCTGATGCTGGCCCTCCTGCCGGATCCGGAGCTGCTGATCCTGGACGAGCCCCTCTCCGGCCTGGACCCGGTGAATACGGACCTGTTCAAATCCATCCTCCGGGAGGAGATCGGCAAGGGGAAATACATGATCCTTTCCAGCCATCAGATGCCCACGGTGGAGGAGTTCTGCACGGATATCACCATCCTGAACCGGAGCAAGACCATTCTCCAGGGAAATCTGAACGAGATCAAAAAGAGCTACGGGCGGGTGAATCTCCGGCTGAAGACCGAGGAGGACGCGGAGGCGCAGATCCGGGCGGCGGGCATCGAGCCCTTCTCCGAAAAGCCCATGGAATACGAGCTCCGGGTCACCGGGGACCGGCAGGCCAACGAGCTGCTCCGGCGGCTGGCGGAGGCGGGGATCAGCGTGGTGACCTTCGACCTGCGGGAGCCCAGCCTGCACGAGATCTTTGTGGAAAAGGTGGGGAAAGCCGATGCTGCCGAATAAGGAGGAATACGGGGGGATCAAACAGGTCTTCACCTTCTCCCTGCAGCAGTATTTCAAGCAGAAGGCCACCTTCGTCATGCTCCTGATCATGCTGCTGTGCTCCGTGGGGAGCGTGTTCATCATGTCCGCCTCCATGAAGCGGGGACAGAACGCGAACCGGGACGGAGAGATCCTGTATATCCTGAACGAAAGCCCCTATGCCCTGGATCCGGCGGAGCTGCCGGACTACCTGATCCAGGAGACCGTGGAGGGCGCCGGGGAGGACTGGCTCAACCGGCTGAACGGGGAGGAAAAGAACGTCCTCCTGTGGATCGAGCCGGATCCGGAGGGCGGCTGGCGGATCCGGGCCTGCACCGGGGAGGACAGCAAGGTGAGCGGAACGGAGGCAGCCAGGATCGCGTCCTTCGGCCGCACCGCTTTCCGCAGCGCCAAGCTGGCGGCCGCCGGCGCGGATGAGGAACAGCAGGCCGCCGCCTTTGCCCGGTATTCGGCGGAGGCCGTGACCCAGCAGGATTTCCTTGCGCCCCAGGATGAGGGCGGCGAGCCCTTCGACCAGGGCCGCTTCCTCATCGGCTTTATATACGCCGTCGTTGCCTTCATGCTGGTGAGCATGTCCGTCTCCTACGTGGTGCGGGCGGTGGCGGAGGAAAAGAGCTCCAAGCTCATCGACCAGCTCATGGTCTCCGTCCGGCCCCTGGCTCTGATCTGGGGCAAGATCCTGGCGGCCATGTGCGTGGTGCTGGCTGGCATCCTGGTCATCGCCCTGGGCATGACCGTGACCCGTACGATCCTGGGGGTGGAATCCCTGCCCGGGGGCGTGTCCATCGGCGCGGTCCTGGCCGGGCTGGGGGCGAAGGAGCTGCTCTGCATCCTCCTGTCCCTGCTCCTGGGGTATCTGTGCTTCTCCCTTCTGGGCGGCATCGCCGGCTCCTGCAGCTCCGGCGAGGAGGGGACGGAGACCGCCGCCACGGCGGCCACCATGCTGAGCCTGATCGGATATCTCATCGGCATCTTCACCTCCTTCTCCGGGAACCGGGTCCTGCAGACCGTCGTCTCCCTGGTGCCGATGATCTCCGCCTTCACTGCCCCGGCCAGGTATATCAGCGGGGACGTTTCCTTCTGGGTCCTGCTTCTGAGCTGGGTCATCCAGGCGGCGACGGTCCTGCTCCTCGGCCGCTTCTGCGCCGCCGTATACGGGGCGCTGCTGATCCACCGGGGCGAGAAGATCAAGCTGAAACAGCTCCTGGCGATCTTCCGGGAGCAGAAGGGGGTGCGGGCATGAGAAAAGGGTTCCTCAACGGCTGGGAAAAGGTTTTCCGCTTCTCCCTGGCCCGGACCGTATCCGGAAAGGGCTGGAAGCTCCTCACTCTGATCCCGGCGCTGATCCTGCTGGTGTGCATCCCGGCCCTGTTCCTGCTGCTGCAGGACAAGGGGGAAGAGAAAGAGGTCTGGGACCGGACCTCCCTTCGGGTGGTATACGTGGCGGACGAGACCCCGGGGGAACTGGACTTCGGCCTGCTGAACACCCTGGGAGATCCCCTGTATTCCCATCTGGATTACGTGCTCTGCGCGGGTGCGGAGGACGCCCTGGCCCGGGCGGCGGCGGAACCGGACAGCCTGGTCCTCTCCCTGCGCCGGGAAGGGGACGGCTACCGCCTTCAGGCGGTGCTGCCGGAACAGAGCGTCCTGGATATGCAGGAGGCGCAGCACTACGCGGATTTTCTGAACGGGTATTTCGGCACGGTCCTGCCTCTGAAATCCGGCCTGACGCCGGAGCAGCTGGCGGAGATCATGGAGCCGGTGTATTCCTCCGCGGCCCAGGCCCAGGAGATCCTCTCCGGGGAGGAGAGCGACGACGGCACCGGGGAGATCCGGGAGCTGCTGGGCACCTTCCTTCCCTATCTGAACGTGATGGTTCTGTACTTCCTGGTGCTGTTCTACGGGCAGGGCGTAGCCTCCTCCGTGGTGCTGGAAAAGCAGTCCAAGCTCATGGACACCTTCCTCCTCTCCGTCCGGCCCGAAGCCATGGTCCTGGGCAAGCTCCTGGCTGGGGTCCTGGCGGGGATGCTCCAGGTCTTGGCCTGGATCGTCGGCGCAGCGGGCGGGCTGCTCCTGGGCTCCGAGCTGGTGCGCGTCCTGTATCCCGCGGCCCGGATGGGCTTCCTCCAGATCCTGCGGCTGCTGGGCTCCCTGGGGATCTTCGCCCCGGGCCCGTCCATCCTGGCGCTGCTGCTGATCGCAGGCGGCTTCCTGCTGTACTGCTCCCTGGCCGCCGTGGGCGGCGCCCTGGCGGGGAAGCAGGCGGACCTGGGCAGCACCAACTCCCTGTTCACCATGCTGCTGGTGGCCAGCTTCCTCATCAGCATCCTGGGGAAGGGCAGCAGCTCCGGTCAGCTCATTTCCGACGCCTCCTGGATGAACTATGTGCCCTTCACCGCCGTGCTCACCCTGCCCTCCCGCCTGGTGCTGGGGGAGGCGAGCTTGGCCACGGGGATCGTTTCCCTGGTGATCGTGATCCTGTTCGCCCTGGCCATCGCCGTGCTGGCGGGCAGACTGTATACCCTCCTGGCCTTCAGGAAGGGGGATCCTCCCAAGATCAAGGACATCCCCGCCCTGCTCCGGGGAAAATAAACGCAGAAGATCCCGGCCCCGGTGTGCCCGGGGCCGGGAAAACCCCAAATTCCCCCCTTGACAAACCCGGGGAGATGGGATATACTCACTAAGCTTTGACCGGTGAGGACAGTTAGCTCAGCTGGTAGAGCTTCCGCTTGACGTGCGGAAGGTCAGGGGTTCGAGTCCCTTACTGTCCACCAATACAGAAGAGAGGCGCCACAAGCGTCTCTCTTCTGTATTTATCATTGCAAAAAGTAAGGGACTCGAACCCGAGGGCACTTGGCAAGGCGCCGGTGGCGCCTTGCAACCCGAGGCGGCCTCCGCCGCAGCGGAGGTCGAGTCCCTTACTGTCCACCAAGAAAAGGACGCTGCTTTGGCAGCGTCTTTTTGTAACGACGTTTTCCGGCGCGGTTGAAAAGTACAGTACGCTTTAGTAAACTGTATCCGAAAAGAGTTCGGGCGGAGACGCCGCCCGGAAAGGAGAAGATCATGGAGATCAGACAGAGAGCGGAACTGGACGCCCT
>JAFZVM010000004.1 GCA_017617795.1 Oscillospiraceae bacterium | reverse complement strand
TTTTGCCCGCCGGGCTTGCTCTTCCGGACTGCGGTTCTTTCTGCTGCCACTCATTAGTAAACCTCCGATCTGGTGCTCCTATTCTACACCACTTCGGAGGTTTACACAATTTTTGGGATGGTCTCCCTTTTTGACTTCTTTCTTCCGCCCTTTTCCCCTCTTGATACCAAAACACGGTGTTTCGCTTAACAAAACACCGTGTTCTTTGACAGTCTGACGCATGCCCCCGGACCTCCCGGGGGCATGCGCCGTCAGAAAAGAGAGAAAGGGATAAGGGGTATCGTCTTTACAGCACTCAGCGTCCCGGGGTCAGCACCCCGTCCTTCACCCGGTAGACCTGGTCCGCCAGCTCCGCCACCTCCGGGTCGTGGGTCACCACGATGACGCAGTAGCCCTGTTCATGGGCCAGCTGCCCCAGGATGCGGATGACGTTCACCGTGTTGGCCCCGTCCAGGTTTCCCGTGGGCTCGTCCGCCAGCAGGGTCTTGGACCCGGAAGCCAGGCTCCGGGCAATGGCCACCCTCTGCTGCTCGCCTCCGGAGAGGTTCGCCGGGAAGCGTCCGTGCTTCTCCTGCTGGATCCCCACGCTCTCCAGCAGAGGCCTGGCCCGCTCCTTCGCCTCTCTGGGATGCATCCCGCAGAGCTCCATGGGGTAACACACGTTTTCCAGCACGGTCATCAGGGGGAAGAGATGGAAGGCCTGGAAGATCATGGAGACGTCCTCCCGGCGGTACCGGTCCAGGTCCATGTCCCGGAGCCTTTCCTCCCCGAACCACACGTCCCCCTCCGTGGGGAGATCCAGCCCCGCCAGCATGCTCAGCAGGGTGCTCTTGCCGCTGCCGCTGGGGCCGATGATGGCATACATCTGTCCGGTATCAAATTCACAGCTCACATTGTTCACCGCCGGGGTCTCCGCCCCGCGATAGGTATAACTCACATTCTCCAAACGAATGACAGGCATGGAAATTACCTCCTGTAGATATATTGGGTATGTATTGCCCCTCATCCGTCATCCGCCTTGCGGGAGCCGGCGGATGCCACCTTCCCCCAAGGGAAGGCATCCGCTGCGGCGGGATAGAGGAACGACAAGCGGCCTGGCTTCCCCTGGGGGAAGCTGTCAGCGGAGCTGACTGATGAGGGGTCGCCCGCGCAGAGGGCGTCATTCCTTGACTTGTAATAGCTCCAGCACGTTCCTCCGGGTGACGGACACCGCAGCGGCCTCGGTGCCCACGGCGCAGGCCAGGAGATGGGCGGCGGTATAGATCGCAATCAGCCCCGCCACGGTCAGGAGGGCGCTGCCCTTGGCGAGGACCAGGGCCGCCACGGCCAGGCACAGGCCGAGGAAACACAGGAAGATCTGCTCCAGGCTGAGCATGACCCGGGTCCGGCGTTTGGTGGTGCCCAGCACCCGCAGCAGGGACGCTTCCCGGGCGCTCTGGAGGATGACTCCGGCAGGCAGCACGCCCCCCAGGATGAGGGCCAGGGCGAAGGCGATGGGGTACAGGAGCTCCAGCAGCCGGTAGGTCTGGTACACCCGGTCCGCTTCGGAGGTATCCAGGGAGAAGGAGCCGGGGCGGTTCTCCAACAGCCGGAAGACCCAGGAGCGGAACTCTGTGGCCTTGTGGTAGTCCACCAGGGTGTACTCCGCCTTGTCCAGGGGGATGTAGTCGGAGAACATGCTGCCGAAGTGCCTGCGGGAGGCTACGGGGGCATAGAAGGTCTTGCCCTCCTCCTCGGCAATGCCCGCCACGGTGAAATGGTGGGTATACTCATGGTAGATCACATTCACCAGCTCTTCCTCCGTGGCGTCCGGGTGGCTGTCCCGCAGGATGCCGATGTACCCGCCGCTGCAGATCTCCCCCCGGGAGCCCAGCTCGTAGCCCAGCTCATCCGCCAGCTCCCGGGATACTACGCAGAAGGCCATCTCCTCGGAGAACATCTCCGGCCCCTTGTCCTCCCTCCAGGTGATCTCCGCATTGGTGACCTTGGAAATATCGTTGGTGAGGATGAGGGTGTCCGTCACAAAATTGCTCTCGCACCCGATGCGCTTATAGAAATAGAAGGGATCCCGAACGTAGCCGCTCTTTTCCACATCCTTGGCCCGGTTGTCGGAGAAGCCGTTGAGGAACCGGGGGTGGACCTCGATATTCTGATACAGCTCCCGGTAGGTGCTCCGCAGGAGGGTGAAAAAGCCCATGGAGAAGCAGAGCACCAGGCTCAGAGCCAGACTGAGGACGGCCTTGGCAGGGGTACGCCGCAGATGCTTCCCCACGTAATTCAAGGTGTGCCGCAGTCCCGTATGGGGCCGGTACTCCAGAGGTTCCAGCACCGGCAGGGGCGCCAGAGTGACCTCCTCCGTGAGCTCCGGGGGCAGCTCTTTCCGCTTGCCTATATTCCGGTTCACGCTCCCCTGCAACAGCTCCAGAGGCGGAAGCTGCGCCACCCGTACCAGGGCGGCCCAGGCCAGGATCAGCAGCAGCACCAGGCTGCCGCAGAAGCCCGCCAGGAGAATGGGCACGGGGACGGCGGTATCCATGGTGAGGCCCAGGGCGGCGAACTCGGCGGCGTTGGCGGAGGCGGCGTAGCGGGTGTAGATCACCGCGCCGACAGACCCCAGGAGCACCGCGGGCACCGCCAGGGCGAAGAGGGGGAAGAGGAGGGCCTTCTTGGCCTCCCCCGCAGGGCAACCCAGGGCCCGCATGACGGCGAATTCCTTCTTCTTCCGCAAGATATACAGATACACCGTGAGGAGCAGCACCAGCACGGCGGAAACGCTGAAGGCACAGAGCTTCACCAGGCCCAGGCTCCCCGCCTGGGTGAGCTGCTCCCGCACCGCGGGCCAGTTGCCGTCGGAAAAGCGGACAATGTAGCCCATGTCCAGGAGCTGGGGCAGCACCTCATCCCGGAAGGGGATGATGCTGTCCGCGTCCTCGATAAGGAAGCTCACCTCCGTGGGCTTGGCCTCATGGTTTGCCGTGTCCGCCGTCTCCGGCAGGAAGGAGAGGGGGATGAAGACCGCATTGTCCCCGTAAGCCCAAAAGCGTTCCTCGCTGCTTACCCTGTCCAGACTGCTCTCCGTATAGGTGCCCACCACAGTGAAGTTCTGGTCGTACCAGTTCTCCGCGCAGCGCAGATCGGAGTAGGCCACGGCCCCGAAGGTGCACAGGGGCTCCAGCAGCTTGTCCCCCAGCTTGAGGCGGAAGCTGTCCCCCAGCTCCAGGCCGTATTCCCGGGCCATGCCCTCCGGGATGACGCATACGGGCTTGCCCATGTCCTCCAGGCCCAGGATGCGTCCCTGTGCCAGCTGGAGCTGCCCGTCCTGGTAGCGCTTGAGGCTCGCCATATCCTCCAGGTAGTGGATGTCCAGGGTGTACTTGTCCGTTTCGATGATCTCCATCATCCGCCGGAGCCCGGCGAATTCTTCCGTTTCCAGGTAGTCATCCACGCCTTCCGGGACGGAGGTAACGTAGTCGCAGAGGCCGTAGAGGGAGTCGTCCCCCAG
>JAFZVM010000055.1 GCA_017617795.1 Oscillospiraceae bacterium | reverse complement strand
GAGCTCTGGGAGGCCGGCATCGAGACCACCAAGCAGGTGGGCGGCGTGCCCCTGTTCGAGTGGGACAAGGTGGCCATGGAGGCCCTCATGCGCCGGGGCATCCCCATCGAGGACGCCCGGAACTACTGCCTCATCGGCTGCGTGGAGCCCTGCATCTGCGGCTGCGACTTCGCCAACTCCGGCGGGGATGGCAACAACGCCTACACCATCCTGCCCGCGGCCCTCTGGTGCGCCATCAACAACGGCTGCAACCCCTTCTCCTTCGGCCCCAAGAAGAATACCAAGCGCACCGGCCCGGAGACCGGCTATCTCTACGACATGAAGAGCATGGACGAGGTGCTGGCGGCCTACAAGACCCAGATGGACTTCTTTACCAAGTGGCAGGTCACCATGATCAACTGCTACGAGTACCTCTACGCCATGAATAACCCCCTGCCCCTGCTCTCCGCCACCATGACCGGCTGCATCGAGAGCGGCAAGGACGTGATGTGGGGCGGCGCGCAGTACAACGGCGCGGGCAATTCCAGCATCGGCCACGGCACTGTGGCGGACAGCCTGAACATCATCGACCAGGTCTGCTTCCGGGACAAGATCGCCACCACCCGGGAGCTCTACGACGCGCTGATGAACAACTGGGAGGGCTACGAGGACCTGCATCAGTACATCCTGGGCCGCTGCAGCCACTTCGGCAACAACGACCCCGAAGCGGACAAGTACCTCAAGTTCGTGGCGGACACCTACTCCGAGGGTATCACCCGGGGCATCAGCCCCCGGAACTGCCACTGGACGGCAGGCTGCTGGCCTGTGACCCTCAACGTGGTCATGGGCATGTTCTGCGAGGCCACCCCCGACGGGCGCAAGAAGGGCCAGCCCCTCACCGACGGCATCTCTCCCGTCCAGGGCATGGACAAGAACGGCCCCTTTGCCACCATCAACTCCATCCTGAAATTCGACCAGGCAAACTACGCCAACGGCACCTTGTGCAACATGAAGTTCCACCCCACGGCCCTCCAGGGCTCCGAGGGGGACAAGAAGCTCCGGGCCGTCATGGAGACCTACTTCCGGGGCGGCGGCATGGAGCTCCAGATCAACGTGGTCTCTGCCGATACCCTGCGGAAGGCACAGGAGACGCCCAAGGAGTATGAAGACCTGGTGGTCCGCATCGCCGGGTTCTCCGCTTACTTCGTGGAGGTGTACAAGGAGGCCCAGGACGATCTGATCCGCCGCACGGAGATGAGCGTATGACCACCGGCCGCCTCTACGACATCCAGGGCTTTTCCGTGCAGGACGGCCCCGGCATCCGTACCACGGCCTTTTTGAAGGGCTGCCCCCTGCGCTGTCCCTGGTGCCACAGCCCGGAGAGCCAGGCGTTCAATAAGCAGCTGAGCTGGATGAGCATGCGCTGTCTGGGGCTGGAGGCCTGCAAAAGCCGCTGCATGAAGGCCTGCCCGAAAAACGCCATAGAGGAAGGTCCGCTGAAAACGGATATCGCTACGGGCGCTCAACTGCGGACCGTGCACGTGAAGCGGGAGCTCTGCGACAACTGCGGAGCCTGCGCGGACAAGTGCTACGTGGAGGCACTGACTATGTGCGGGAAGGACTATACCTCCCAGGAACTGGTGGATCGCCTTTTGCAGGACAAGAGCTTCTTTGAGACCTCCGGCGGCGGCGTGACCATCTCCGGCGGGGAGCCCCTGTGCCAGATCGACTTTGTGGTGGAGGTGCTGCAGTGCCTGAAGGCAAACGGCATCCACACCGCCCTGGACACCACGGGCTACGCCCCCTGGGAAGTCCTGGAGCGCACCACGCCCTACGTGGACCTCTACCTCTACGATCTGAAGCACATGGACAGCGCCAAGCACAAGGCCACGGTGGCCGTGTCCAACGAGCGCATCAAGGAGAACGCGCAGAAGCTGGCGGCAGCAGGGAAGAAGCTCCAGGTCCGCATCCCCGTGATCCCCATGTTCAACTGGGACGAGGAGAACATCCGGGCCACGGCGGAGTTCTGCGCCGGACTGGGGGAGGCGGTGCAGATGGTGCAGCTCCTGCCCTACCACAACCTGGGCGTAATGAAGTATCTCCGCATCAGCGACGGCAAGCCCATGGAGGCCACGCCCCCTTCTGACGAGAAGATGGCGCAGCTCCGGGACCTCATGGCCTCATACGGCCTGAAGGTGACCATTCACTGAACCGCATAAAGCTGCCGGAGGGCCGATCCGTTTTCGGCCCTCCGGCTTTTTCTGCGCACACTGGGGTATCCGATTATTCAAACAACTCCCGGATGACCTCCAGAAACAGCTTCGCGGCAGGATTGGTTATGTTCCTGGGCCAAGCCACCACATAGGTGCGGATGGCATCGCTGCCGGGAATGCGGACCAGCTTGACATTTTCAGAGTAGAATACGCTGCCCAGCGCCTCGGGTACAATGGCAATACCGGTTCCTGCACCTACGGAGAGAAATACTGCTTCGGCCCGGTCATACTGGCAGACCACATTCGGAGTAAAGCTCCTCGCCTCACAGACGCGGCGGATCTCGTTATACAGCGCGGGACCGTCCGACTCGGAGACAGCGATGAACCGCTCTCCGGCAAGCTTGGAAAAGTCCAGGGACTCATTCGCCAAGGGATGATCTACTGGGAAAGCTACGCACAGATGATCCACATGAGACACCAGACTGTCGAAGGTCTCCCCGGCAGGGACCATTTCCTGTACGGCAAAATGAAAGTCATACTTAGCCTCGTTCATGGCCAAAACCTCGCTGCGCCCGGAGGTAAAGGTAATATCGGTCAGGATATCCGGATGGCGCTTCGAAAAGGCGGTAAGGCATTTCGACAGGACTGCACTGGAGGTGGTCAACGCGGAGATGGATACGCTTCCGGTTTTGCCATGCTCCATCTGATGGATGCGGAAAGCGGTCTTCTCCGCTATATCCACGATTTCAAGCGCGCTGGGGAGAAGTTCCCGGCCGGCTTTGGTGATGGTGACGCCCTTCCGGGAGCGGACGAACAGAGGCGAGCCCAGCTGCTTCTCAAGTTCAACGATGCTGTGACTCATGGAGGGCTGGGTGATCCCGCACCGCCGCGCTGCTTCGGAGAAGTTCAGCGTCTGTGCCAGGGCAATAAAGTATTTGAGCTGTGTTACATCCATCATGTTCTCTCCAACTGATTCATTGATCCTATTATCCTATGATAAGGCGGTGAAGTCAAGAAAAAAGGATTGACAATACGATTTACGATAGCTATTATATGATTGAAATTATCTATGAAATACGAATGCCCAATGAGGGGGAGCATATGAAACGGATCGTGGATTACAGGGTGTATGATACGGATACGGATAAGAAATTGGGTAGCTGGAATAACGGCAAACGCCCGGATGCGGACGCCTATTATGAAGAGAGCCTTTATGTCAATCCAAATGGGGCATATTACATCTACATTTTTGGCGGTCCCAACAGCCCTGCCAAGCTGGGCTGGGGTGGACGGGCGGATTTCGGTATTGCTGGAATGGGCGAGCTCATTGAACCCATCACGAAGGAGTTGGCCCGAAAATGGGGGCAGGCAGTTCTGCCGAAATCCGTCCTGAAGACCATCGGGACAAGCGTGCGCTGAAGCTGTCTGCTGAGGTTTTCCTATCACCACTCACGGCTGGAGGTCTCCAATGAAAAAGTCCAAGCTGAACTATTGCACTGCCAGGGATATTCTGCTGTCAGAAATCTCGCCGGTGGGAACAGAAAAGATCGGGATCAAGAACTGTGCAGGCCGTGTGCTTGCCAAGGACCTTTTGGCGGCGGAGGACGTACCCAGCTTTGCACGCTCGCCCTATGACGGCTATGCCTTTCGTGCGGATGACAGCACTGACGCTTCTGCGCAATCCCCGGTAACTTTGCGTGTGATTGAAGACGTTCCGGCGGGGGCCGTTCCCACAATGGGAGTTGTTCCTGGGACCGCGATCCGCGTCATGACCGGTTCACCGATCCCTCCGGGTGCCGACGCCGTTCGCCAATATGAAAAAACCGAATTCGATGCCCGTTTCGTGCGGCTTCTTCAGCCTGCCAAAACAGGTGAGAATATCGTTCGGGTGGGGGAGGACGTGCGCAAGGGAACGGTTCTGGCGGAGGCCGGGGCACGCATTGACGCCGGGATCGCCGGTTCTCTGGCGGCCCAAGGGGTGACTCAGCCGGAAGTTTACCGTGCGCTTCGCGTAGGGATCCTTTCCACAGGCGGGGAACTTGTGGATGCGGCAACCTGCCCCGGAGAAGGCTGTATCCGGGATACCAATGCCTATACCCTGATGGCAGTGCTGCAACGAGAAGGCTTCGCCACTGTACATTATGGAATCATCGGCGACAATACCCTGGAAATCCGGGACTGCATGGAACAAGCGCTTAAGGAATGCGACGCTCTGGTGATGACCGGCGGTGTGGCAACAGGCGAACAGGATCTCACAGCAGCTGCCATGGGTGAGCTGGGAGCAAGGATCCTTTTCTTCGGTGTAGACCTCAAGCCGGGAATGTCCTGCGCCTATGGGATACGGGGGGGAAAACCCATCTGCGGACTCAGCGGGAATCCCGCCTCCGCCATAACGAACTTTTATGCCATCGGGCTGCCCGCCCTGCGGCGATTATCCGGCTTGAAGGCCTGCATTCAACCGGAGTTTACGGTCACGCTGAAAGACCCTTTTCCGAAGAAATGCGGCGCCACGCGGTTGCTGCGGGGAACGTTGGACCTG
>JAFZVM010000054.1 GCA_017617795.1 Oscillospiraceae bacterium | reverse complement strand
GCGGCGGACAGAGATTTACTGTTTTTCCCCTATTGTTCCTTTTGTTATACTCAGTCAAGGATAATATACACCATAACGCGACAGAAAGGAAGAGGGCAAATGCGGGATTCCCAATTATTCATTGGTGGGCAGTGGATCAATACACAGAGCGGCAGCGTGGAAAAGAATCTGAACCCGGCAGACGGTCAATCCATCGGCACGGTGCAGCTGGCCGGACCCCGGGAAGTGAAGTCCGCCATCGCGGCGGCCCAGGAAGCCTTCCCCCGCTGGGCAGCCATGCCCGCTACGGAGCGGCAGAAATACCTGCTCCGTGCGGCGGACCACATGGAAAAGAACATCGACCGCTATGCAGGCTGGATGATGGACGAAAGCGGCTCCACCGTTGCCAAATCCTATTATGAGATCGACCGCTGCGCCATGATCCTCCGGTCCGCCGCCGGTGAGTGCCTGCACGTGGAGGGAGGCGTCTGCCAGCCAGAGGCGGACGGACAGGTGAACACCTTTATCCGTCAGCCCCTGGGGGTGATCGTGGGCCTTTCCCCCTTCAATTTCCCGGTGCTTCTGGCCCTGAACAAGGTCGCCCTGGCCTTGGCGGTGGGCAATACATTCATTTTGAAGCCCGCCACGGACACCCCCCTGGCCGGGGTCACCATCGCGGAGTGCTTTGAGGCCGCCGGTCTCCCCGCCGGGGTCTTCAATATGCTCGTGGGCCGGGGCAGCGAGATCGGTGACAGTCTGATCGAGGACCCCCGGGTGAAGATGGTCACCTTCACCGGCTCCACCAAGGTGGGCATGGGCATCCAGAAGCGCTGCGCGGAGCTCCTGAAGCGCACCACTCTGGAGATGGGCGGAAAGAACCCGGTGATCGTCCTGAAGGACTATGACGTGGACGAGGCGGTTTCCATCGCCGGCTTCGGTGCCTTCTTCCACCAGGGTCAGGTGTGTATGTGCGCCAGCCGCCTGATCGTGGAGGAGCCCATTTATGACGCCTTCTGCGAAAAGTTCACTGCTCTGGCCAGAGCCCAGAAGATGGGAGATACCCATGATCCCTCCGTCACCATCGGTCCCCTCATCAACAATACCCAGTGGAAGGTCCTGGACCGCCACATCAAAGACGCCGTTTCAAAAGGTGCCCGGCTCCTCTGCGGCGGGAAGCATGAGGGCTGCTGGTTCGAGCCCTCCGTCCTGGCGGACGTGACCCCGGAGATGAAGGTGTTCCACGAGGAGAGCTTCGGCCCCCTCACCAGCATCGTGAAAGCCAGGGATGCGGAGGATGCCCTGCGTCTATGCAACGACAACACCTACGGCCTGGCCGCCTCCCTGCTCACCAACGATCTGTGCCTGGCCATGGACCTGGCTCCCAGGATCGAGGCAGGTATGGTCCATGTGAACGACTCCACCATCATGGGCGCCATGCGGGCTCCCTTCGGCGGTGTGAAGGGCTCCGGCATGGGCCGGGAGAACGGCCAGTTCTCCATTGACGAGTACACGGAAGCGAAATGGATCACCTATCAGACGAAAAAGCTGGGCTATCCCACGGACAGATAAGGCCGAAAACGATCTTCCGGGAGGACGCGGCCAAACGGATCCGGGCTGAATGGACATAAGATCAGCCATTATAGCCTTCGCTGCCAAACAGCAACGCCTTCCATCGGTGTGACCGGCGGAAGGCGCTCCTGTGTATGAATGTGTAGTACGGAGGAGTTTGCTGGTGATCGCACGGTCAGTATATCATTCTTCTTGACTGAGGAGAATCAACAAAATCTTGTTCATCGCTACAAGTGAATGTTGTAGGTTAAAGGCACAGCTTTAATACAACACTGTGTTGTATGCTGATACAACTATTTGCTGTTTCTCTGCTCCGTATCTTTTTGCTATAGTTTGTTCGGGTATTTATTATTCTTATATAAGGATAATGTAATTTCGCACACTTTGTAAATAAGGCATAAAAAGCAAACTGAGGCGGTGACCGGATGAAAGAGACGCAGACGACCATCTTTGACCTGGAGGAGCTGGAGGAAGGCACGGAGCTCAGCGAGCGGGAGGAACGTTTTCAGCGGGAATACCGGCAGCACCGGCGGCGGGCAAAGATCGCCATCACAACCGTGGCTGTGCTGCTTGCCGCAGCCTTTGTCATTTCCTTCGGCCTGGGGCGTTACGCCCTCAGCCCCCTGCGGGTGCTCCAGTCCCTGTGGGACGGCATCCGCCACGCCTGCTGGTCCGTGGGGACCTGGTTCGGGAGCACAGCTGAGGAACCGTCTTTTATGAGCGGCAAGGAGGATACGGTGGTCTGGCTGGTGCGCATGCCGCGCATCCTGGCTGCCATCCTGGTTGGCTCTGCCCTCTCCGCCTCCGGCGGAACGTACCAGGGGCTCTTCCGAAACCCCATGGTCTCCCCGGATATCCTGGGCGCTTCTGCCGGAGCCAGCGTGGGTGCCTGCTTCATGATGCTGCTGGACCAGGGGGCAGCCATGATCCAGCTGGGGGCCTTCGTCATGGGTATCGTGGCCGTGGCCCTGTCCTATTTTCTCAGCAAGGCCATCGGCAGGGGCAGCAACATGGTCCTGCTTCTGGTGCTCTGCGGCATGACGGTGAATACCCTCTTTTCGGCCCTGGTCTCCATCATCAAGTATATGGCGGACACTGAATCTCAGCTCCCGGAGATGACCTACTGGCTCATGGGCTCCATCGCCAAGGCGGGCTACCGGGATCTGCTGTTCTTCGTTATCACCTTCGTCATCGGGGTGGTCCCCATCCTCTGCCTGCGCTGGCGGCTGAACATCCTGTCCTTCGGAGAGGATGAGGCCAAGGCCATGGGGGTGAACGTGACGGCGATTCGGCTGGTGTGCATCATCTGCGCTACCCTGCTTACCGCCGCTGTGGTCTCCATCGCGGGCACCATCGGCTGGGTCGGCCTGATGATACCCCATCTGGTGCGCTTCATCGTGGGACCCAACAACAAGACCCTGCTGCCCATGAGCCTCCTCACCGGGGCCCTGTTCATGCTCATCATTGATAACCTCTGCCGTTCCCTGCTGCCCTATGAGATCCCTCTGGGGGTACTCACCAGCCTTCTGGGCGCGCCTTTCTTCATCTTCATCCTGTACAAGAGAAAGGGGAATGCCTGATGGAACTGCGGGTCGAAAACGCCAGCTGCGGCTACGACGGCAAGGCGGTTCTGGAAAACGTGTCTCTGAGTCTCCGGCAGGGGGAGATCGTCTGCATCCTGGGCCCCAACGGCATCGGCAAGACCACCATATTCCGTTCCGTTCTGGGCTTCCTGAAGCTCATCGGCGGGCAGATCACCCTGGACGGGGTCCCCAAGGAGAAGATCAGCCAGAAGGATTTTTCCCGCTCCGTGGGCTATGTGCCCCAGGGGCACGAGCCGCCCTTTCCCTATTCCGTATCGGACGTGGTGGTCATGGGCCGGGCGGCCCACCTCCGCTCCTTTGAATCCCCCGGCATCCATGAGTACCGCATTGCGGACCGGGTGATGGAGCTTCTGGGCATCTCCTATCTCCGGGACAAGATCTATACCCAGGTCTCCGGCGGCGAGCGGCAGATGGTGCTCATCGCCCGGGCCCTGGCGCAGAATCCCAAGCTGCTGGTGATGGATGAGCCCACCGCCAACCTAGACTTCGGCAATCAGATCCATGTGCTGGAATGCATCCGGGGCCTCATGGGCTCCGGTCTGGGGGTCCTCATGACCACCCATAACCCGGACCACGCCTTTCTCTGCTGCGACCGGGTGATCCTCCTGACCAAGGACAAGGAGGTGCTGGAGGGCACAGTGGACGAGATCGTGACGGAGGAAAACCTGCGCCGGGCCTACGGCGTGGAGGTGAAGATCACCGAGACCGTCGGGAGAGACGGAAACATCATCCGCAGCTGCGTCCCCATGCTGGACACCTGAACGAACAGACCATTTATGCACGATAATCACAGAAATTGAGGAGGAACGCACATGAAGAAATCCTTAGCGCTGCTGCTGACTCTGGCCCTGCTGCTGGGTCTGCTGACCGCCTGCGGAGGCGGAGGAAGCGCCACGCCCACCGAAGCGCCCGCAACTGCCGCGCCGGCGACTGAAGCCCCCAAGCCCACGGCAGCGCCTACTCCCGCGCCAACGGAAAAGCCCGCTGCCACCGAAGCCCCCGCGGCGACGGAGGAACCTGCGCCGACCGAAGAACCGGCCCCCACGGAGGAACCCAAGCCCGAGACCCGCACCGTGACGGACATGAAGGGCAACGTGGTGGAGATCCCTATGGAAGTCAACACCTATGTGGAGAGCTGGTTTGCTCATAACGCCGTGGACCTGATGCTGGACCGGGCGGAGGGTATGCTCATCACCTGCGCCAACACCGACACCCACCAGTGGATGTACATCGTCTGCCCAAACTTCTGGAATGCCCAGTCCACCACCTTCGGCACTGACATGAACCTGGAGGAGATCATCGCCGCCGACCCGGACGTGATTTTCGGCTCCAATGAAAAATACCGGGAGATGTTCGAGAACGTGGGCATCCCCTTCATCAACTGCTCCTTCAACACCTATGAGACCTTGATCCAGTCTATCCGCCTCACGGCGGAGGTCTTCGGCGGCGAAGCCATCGCCATTGCGGAGGACTACGTGGACTATCTGCAGGAGCGGTTGGACTGGGTGTCCTCACGTGTCTCCGACATCCCCGAGGAAGAGCGCACCACCATCGCCCACGGCAGTTCCATCTATGAACTGGACTTCGACGGGGCCAACACCATCATCGACCAGTGGATCACCTACGCCGGCGGCATCAACGCCGCGGCGGAGGGGCTGGAGGGCAATCTCCAGACCATCACCATGGAGCAGGTGCTGGAATGGGACCCGGACGTGCTCATCACCGGCAGGCCCCAGTCCCAGGTGGACGAGGTCATGGCGGATCCGGCCTGGTCCAATCTGACCGCAGTGAAGACCGGGCGTGTCTACTCCAATCCCCGGGGCGTTTTCGCCTGGGACCGGTACGGCGTGGAGGCCGCCCTGCAGCCCCAGTGGTGCGCCCAGGTCCTCTACCCCGAGCGCTTTGAGGACTTCGATATGGCAGCGGAGCTGAAGAGCTTCTATCTTCGCTTCTTCGGCTATGCTCTCAGCGACGGCCAGGCGCAGATGATCCTGAACTACGTGACCCCGGAGCTGGACCCGGAAAGCCGTCCCATCGTGGACCTGATGGGCAATGAGGTGCAGGTCCCGGTCCCGGTGAAGACCATCTCCACCGGCAAGCTGAACCTGACCCAGCTCACCCTGATCCTGGCGGGCTCTGACGCTGTGGCCAACCTGGGCGACGGGGCCGACGCTTCTGAGGGCACCCTGCTGAACGCGATGTTCCCCGAGCTGGAGGGGATGAACGTGCTCACCGAAAGCAATATGGACGCGGAGGCCCTGCTCCTGGTGGAGCCGGACCTGGTGATGCTCTATAACCGCTCCACGGAGCTGGGCGGCAATCTCCAGACCGCCGGCTTCAACGTGGCTTACTGCAATCTGGGCAACGAGGAGGAATTGTTCCAGACCATGAAGATCATGGCCACCGCTCTGGGCGGCAGCGCCCCCATGCGGGCCCAGGAATATGAGACCTACTACCGGGCGCTGATGGCCGACGTGGTGGAGAAGAGCGCATCCCTTTCCGAGGACGCCAAGCCCCGGGTGGCCTATATCCGCTCTAACGGCGCGGTCTGCGGCCTCAACTCCATGCCCAACAACTGGATCGCTGCCGCCGGAGGCGTCAACATCGGTGCGCTGGCAGGCTTCCCCCAGTACGCCGCAGAGATGAGCGCTGAGGACCTGGTGATGTACGACCCGGAGATCATCTTCTGCGAGAGCGCCGCGACCCTGGATTACCTGGCGAACGACGCCTTCGAGAAGCTGTCCGCCATGGAGAGCGGAAAGGTCTACATCGTTCCCTACGG
>JAFZVM010000053.1 GCA_017617795.1 Oscillospiraceae bacterium | reverse complement strand
TTTCGGTCAATTCGTTGACAGCCTTTTGCCAATCAGAGAGAAACGCAGCTTTCTCCGCTTCTGATTCAAAGCCAACGTAGTCAAACACATGTTCATCGTTGATAAACAGAGCTTCATAACGGGCTTGCAGATCATCAAACTGTGCATCCAGCTCCCGGTCATTGCGCAATTCTTCAGGGAGCAGCGTATCTATAACAAGGCCATTTTCGTTATACAGCCATACGGGATAGCACCCATATTCCAGCATAAGGCGCAACTTTTTGATCTGGGATGCATCCTCCGCAGTGAAAGCGGGGAGCGTTTCCGCCGGTATGTGCGCCGGGGTTTGAGCTTTGTGGAAGCCTATACCCTGGCCGCCCGGGACAGACTGAACGACATCCGGGAGGGCCGGGCCAGAGAAGCGGCCCGGGTCAAGGCCGCCAGCAAGGATCATCTGAACGCCACCTCCAGCACGGGGCTGGGCGCTCTCCCTGTTCCCGGGGACGAGATGGCCCTGTTCCGGGAGCTGATGCCCGACGCGGCGGAAGCGGAGATCCGGCGGTATTACAACGCGGACCGGAAACGGTTCGGACGAAAGGAAAAAGGAGTGACTATCTCATGAGAGGTTTTATCCCTTACAGCAGCGAAGACGGTCGGGTGCAGCCCTGGCAGTACCTCCCGGCGACGGCCATCAAGCCGTCCGTCGGTATGGCCATGGTGCTGTCCAGCGGCAAGCTGGCCATCGCCGCCGGCACCACGAAGCCGACCTATATCAGTATGTTCGAGGCGCAGAGCACCCTGACCGCCGGGGACATCATCCCGGTGATCCCGGTGGAGCGGGACCAGATCTTCGAGACCACCAACAGCGCCAGCCTGAGCGGCGTCAATATCGGCGCGAAGGTCACGCTCCACGCCTCCAACGGATGCCAGGTCACCGGCACCACCAGCAGCGGCGTGGCGGAGATCGTGGCCAAGGACGGGGACGCCGCGGGTTCCCGGGTCCTGGTAAAGTTTTCTTAAGCGAGGAGGAACGGATACCGCCACGTCTCCCACGGTGCTGTGGGTCCGGCTGGCGTTGTCCCATTCCACCAGCCAGAAGGCCCCGCCCTGGATGGGGACCATGCGCTCCAGCAGGTCGTTCAGCTCCTCCATGGGGAGGCGGTCCAGCTCGTTCCGGAGCATGTCCTCCAGGAGCTTCGCCCGGCCCTCGTCCTCTTTTCTCCGCGCCGTGACCTTGGGCTGGGGGATGACGGAACTGACCTCGCTCTCGATGTTCTCCGCCACGATGTTCCGCAGGTGGGCGGTCTCCCGCCGGCTGCCGTCCCGCCTCAGGTCCTTTTCCGTGAGCGGTTCGATCTCCCGGACCTCTCCCCGGTACAGGGCTTCCCGCCGGTCCATCTTGTTCAGCTCTTCCCCATAGGCCGTCTCGTTCCGGCGCACCCATTCCTTCCAGTATTCCAGGTTCTTTTCCATAGCTCCTCCTTATTTCGGCGTGCCCCAGGCCGCCAGCATCCGCTTTCTTTCCTCTCCGTCCGCTCCCCGGTAATCCTCCCACATGTCCGCCGTCCATTTCCGGCGGCCTTCCTCTGCCGCCGTCTCCGGCGTCATCCGCTGCCTGGGGCGGATATACCAGGCGATGGCCAGGGCCAGAACGCAGTCATCGTGGGCTCCCGGTTCCGCGGCGGGGCGCATGTGCTCATCCCGCACAAAGGTGAGCATCTCCTCCAGGGTGGTCCGGTGGGATACGCCGTCAATGGCCTCCCGCATGGCCTCCACCAGCCCGCTGAGGATCACGGGTCTGGTCACCGCGGTGGTGCGGAAGCCGAAGGAACGGGGCTCCGGCCCGCTGAAGGTGTCCTCCGTTTCCCGGACGTACTGGCGGGGATAGCCCAGCTCCTCCAGCCGCTTCACGGGGTAGGTGGAGAAATTGGTCTCGATCCCCACCAGTGCCGTGTTGTAGGCCATGCCCAGACAGTAGACCTGTTTGGCATAGGTGTCCTCGTCGTATCGGTGCCGCAGAACGGCTGCCTGCTCGCCGGTGACGTTGTCCAGCACCTGGGCCGTGAACCAGTCGGACCCATCCCCGGCGGTATCTCCTCCCAGGACGTAGGGCCTGCCCTCCGCCGGCTCCCGGAAGATCTGGATCGGTCCGCCCTTCTCCTCCTGCCAGGTCCAGCTCTCGATCCTGGGCCGGGGGTCCTCTGCCGTGCCCGGTGCTTCCCGGTACGTGAAGAAGCCCTCCCGGATCGGCTCCGGCGCCTCCGCCAGCCGCTCCGTCACCGCCCGGGCGTTGAAGACCGTCCGCCCCGTGACCCCCCACTGCCCCAGGCAGTACACCTGATAGTAATAGGGATCCCGATCCCGGAAGCCCTCTAGGGTGGCGATGGCCTCCGGGTCCAGGAAGCGGTTGTCCCGGTAGGTGCTCCGGTGGACCCGGGCCCGCTCGTCCGGTCGGTCGAAAAACCGGCGCTTCAGCCAATGAGTCACGCTGATGGGATTGAAGCTGAGGATGATCTGCTTGTACCAGGCCGTCTCGCCGCGGAGGCGGATGTCCAGCTGGTTGAAGTCTCCCTCTTCCAGCTCCGAGGTCTCCTCGATCCAGATGCCGGTGATGTTGTAGATGCTCTTCAGCTTTTCCACGTCGTCCAGTCCGGCAAACAGGATCTGGCTGCCGTTGGGGAGCTCGATGCGCATATCGCTCTTGTTCACCTTTGCCTTCACCCCGGGATAGTGGTCCCCCAGCTGTCCCCGCAGCTGGGCGAAGCAGGAATCCCGCAGGGTCTTTGCCACCTTCCGGCATACCAGCCACCGGTGCCCCGGCTCCCGGATGCAGCGTTCCAGCACCTTCCGTCCCGCAAAGATGCTCTTGCCGCTGCCGCCGCCCCCCATGAGCACCAGATATCGGTGCTCATCCAGGAACAGGGGAAGGAAGGCGGCGTTGCTCTCCCGGCGCAGGGCCGCCCACCATAAAAGGGTCTCCCGTGCCTCAGGCCTCAGCTGTTTCATGGCTCATTCCTCCCGGCCGTCCAATTCCTCCAGGATGGCCCGCCGCTGAGACAGGCTCAGGAGGCCGGTCTCCTCCTCCCCCTCCCCGGGTCCGTTCCAGGAGTTCTGCAGGATATAGATCAGTCCCCGCACATCCTTCCGGCTGAGCAGAGCCCGCTGGCTCCAGTCCTGCATCAGATCCCGGGCCAGGGCTGCCGCGCTTCGGAATTGGGGATGGCGCCGGGGGTCGCAGTAGCTTTCCCAGGTGGCCCGGGAGATCCCCAAAAATTCGCAGAGGCCCCAGACCGTAGGGGGCACCACGTATTCCCGGAAGCGGATGGGCTCCCCCTCGTCGTTCAGGATGGGTACGCCCCGCTCCTCCGCCGTCACGGTGCGGCTGATGGACCGGAAATATCCCGCCACCGCCGCCTCGAGCGCCGCTCCGCCGGTCCATCGCTTTTCCTTCATCTCTCCTCCAGGCCCAGAATGGCCTCCAGGCTTACCCCCAGGATCTCCGCATACCGGGGCAGCTCTTCGGCATAGACGGGCCGGCGTCCGTTCAGGACCTGGTTCAGATGCCCGTAATCCATACCCATCCGGGCAGCCAGCTCCGTCTGCCGCAGCTTCCGTTCCGCCGCCAGCGTTTTCAGTCTCCTGCCGATCTCCTTGCTCAACGTCTCTCCTCCTGTCTCAACTCAGTTTGAGCTTCCTGGTCTAATATACTCAATGAACTTTGAGTTGTCAAGAGCAAATTTGAATATTTCTCAAATTTTATTGACTTTTGTGCTTTATCTGGCTAAAATACAAAAAAAGAAATCCCGGCGAAGCGCAGCTTCACCGGGAAAAGGAGGATCCCGATCATGGAAACACCCACGTTGGGAGAAAGACTGAAACAAGCCCGCCTGAAGGCGGGCCTGACCCAGAAGGACGCCGCGGACGCCCTGGGCGTCACCTACCAGGCCATCAGCAATTACGAGCGGGATAAGTGCCGGGTGCAGGCGGGGGTGCTGAAGCAGCTCTGCGTGCTCTACCACATCAGCGCCACGGAGCTGCTCCAGGGCAGCGCCTGGGACGAGGGAAAGGCCGGCCTTTTCGACAGCGCCGCCACGGATTCGGAGCGCATGAGCCTCTACGACCTCTGGGGCGTGCCGACGGATCGGCAGGAGGAATACGAGGAACTGCGCCGCCGCATGGGGCTCGCCCCGGCGGATCGGCCGACGGAGCCGGAACTCACCGGCCCGGAAGCGGAGCTGCTGCGCCTGTTCCGACAGATCCCGGAGGAAAGCCGGACCCTGGTTCTGGATATGATCGAAGCCGCCGTGAAAAATCGCGGACTCAGAAAATAGAAAAGGAGTCAGACATGCGTTATATTCTGGTGATCGGGGATGGGATGGCGGACGATCCCACCTCTGTGCTGGGGGGCAAGACCCCTCTGGAATCGGTAGATACGCCGGTGATGGACCGGCTCAGCGCCGGCGGCGTGCTGGGCAGTGTGTGGAACTGCCCTCAGGAATTCCCCGCCGGGAGCGATACGGCCATCCTCTCCATCTTCGGCTGCGATCCCCGGGTATGCTATACCGGCCGTGCGCCTCTGGAGGCCGCCGCCCAGGGAGTCCGGCTCCGGCCCGGAGACCTGGCCTTCCGCTGCAATATGGCCTCCCTGGAGGAGGGGGATATGCCCTTTGACCGTCGGCGCATCCTGTCCCATTCCTCCGGAGGGATCGATGGGGAAACCTCCAGAGCTCTGGTGGAGGAACTGTTTGCCCATCCGGATTTTCGCTCTCTGGCGGAGGCGGCGGGGCTGGAGGTCCACCCCACCCTCACCTACCGGCATATCTGCGTCCAGGCCCAGGGGGACCCCAAGGGCTTGGTGCTCAGTCCGCCCCACGACCATCTGAACGAGGTCTGCGGCCCCTATTTGCCGCATGGCAGCGCCAACGCAGAGGTCCTCCGGGGGCTGATGGAAAAGTCCTTTGAGATCCTGCGGAAGCTCCCCGCCAACCTGCAGCGGCAGGCGGAGGGCAAGCTCCCCGCCAACTGCATCTGGTTCTGGGCGGAGGGCACCGCCGTGGAACTGCCCAACTTCCCCGCCCGGTACGGGAAGCGCGGCGCGGTGATCAGCGCCGTGCCCCTGTGCCACGGCATCGCCGCTCTGACGGGGCTGGACCGGATCGAAGTCCCCGGGGCCACCGGGGAAAAGGACACCAATTACCGGGGCAAGGCGGAATACGCCGTCCGGGCCCTGCTGGAGCAGGGGTTTGACTTCGTGGGCATCCACGTGGAGGCTCCGGACGAGTGCACCCATAACGGGGACACCCCGGGAAAGCTGGAGAGCATTGCAGCCATCGACCGGGAGGTGCTGGGCACCCTGACGGAAAAGCTGGCGGGAGAGGATTACCGCATCCTGGTGCTCAGCGACCACAAGACCCTGACGGATACCCGGGGCCATGCCTACGGTTATGTGCCCTTCCTGCTGTATGACAGCCGGGGCGGCGAGGCCAGCGGCCTGGCTTATACGGAGGCCAACGGACTCCTGGGTCCCCATGTGGAGAACGGCACCGCCCTGATGGACCTGCTGTTCCAGACCGAGGCGAAGGCATGAGAGAGCCGGCCGGGGCAAAGGTCAACCTCTGCCTGGAAGTGACCGGCAGACTTCCGGATGGATACCACGGTGTACGCACCGTTCTGCAGAGTCTGGAATTTGGGGATACGGTGGAGCTGGAACCGGGCGAAGGTCCCTGGCAGGTCCGTTCCGGCCTCTCCTACCTGCCCGGGGATGGGGAGAACCTGGCCGCCCGGGCAGCGGTCCTGTTCCGGCGGCTCACGGGCCTGGGGCCCGAGGGAGGCGTCATCACCCTGGAAAAGCGCATCCCCGTATGCGGCGGCTTCGGGGGCGGCAGCAGCGATGCCGCCGCGGTGCTCCGGCTCCTGAACCGGGAATACGGCTCTCCCCTGAGCTGGACCGAGCTGGAAACCGTGGGCCTGGAGCTGGGTGTGGACGTTCCCTTCTGCATCCGGGGCGGCACCGCCCTGGGGGAGGGAAAGGGCGAGCTTCTCACCTCCCTGCCCGATCTGTCCGGTGTTCACGTCGTCCTTTGCCGTCCGGGTTTTCTTTGTTCCACTCCCGAACTCTTCCGGTCCATCGACCGGCTGAAGCTCCGGTTGAAGCCGGACGTCTCCGGTATGGTGAAGGCGGTGGAGGACGGGGATCTGCCGGGGGTCGCCCGGCGGATGTTCAACGTGTTCGAATCCGTACTGAACCGTTCCCAGGCGGACCAGGTGCAGACATTGAAAAGCGCGCTGCTGGACGGCGGCGCCCTGGGGGCCGCCATGACCGGCTCCGGCTCCGGAGTCTTTGCTGTTTTCGGGGATGAGACTGCCGCCGAAGCTGCCGCTGTCAGTCTCCGCGGCCTGGGCTTCCGGGCGGAACATACCGTCACCACCGGCCGGCTGGCCGGCTGAAGAAAACCATATAACAAAAAACGGCGAAGTGATACGGACCGCATAGATCCGCTCTCTTCGCCTTATTATTTATCCGAATCCTGATTTGAGATTCCCTTCTCGATCGCTCAAAGGTTAAAACAAAAAGGGCGGGCGCCTTGCGGCGTCCGCCCTTCATTAGGTTTTGCGGTTGATTGATCTTACTGCTCGCCAGGATTACTCAGCAGCGTCAACACGAACACCATTGATGGTGGCAATGGAGATGCCAGTGATGTAGATGGTGTTGCCGTCGATGGAGTGGATCCGGGTGATCGGGTCGATCTTCTCAACGAAGGTGATGTCCAGCTTGAAGGTGTAGGTGTTGCCGTCGGCACCCTTCATCTGGCTGCGGAGGAAGGTCTGGATGGCGTCGATGCTGTCGAGAGGCATCTTGTAGGTGTAGCCAGCCAGCATGTCAGCGTAGCTGTAGCCAGCCAGGCGGACGAACTTGACAGCGCTCACGTCGATGCCGTTGCGGAAGTTGTTCGCATCCATGACCCACAGCTTGCCCATCACGTCGCTGGGCCGCTGCACGTAGAAGCAGTAGTTGTTGTCGGGGATATCCAGGAACTGGGTATCAGCGTCGACCAGGTAGATGCTGCGCACACCGTCGGTAGTGCCGTCGCTCTCAGCAACAGGAGCCAGGACGTAATCGTCGCCGATCTTGTAGTAGCTGTTGAAGCCGAGGTACTTGCCGATGATGGGGGCCTTGATGTTGTCGCCGAAGAGCCGCAGGTCGTCCATGACCTCGCCGTCCTTCAGGCCGTTGTAGAAGTTGACGGTCTTGTCGATCCACTTCTGCTGATAGATGTCGTCGTTGAGGACGTAGATGAAGCTGCCCTTGGTGAAGAGGCTGCTGGCGCCGGCTTCCATGAACCACACGGTGTCAACCACGCGGATGTAAGCGGTGCCGATCTTCACGACCTTGAAGACGATGGAGACTTCAGCGCCGGGGATCTTGGGCCGGGAGGCGCTTCCGCGGTAGACGAGGTCAGCGCGGGCATCCTCAACAGCGGTCTGATCGTTCGGGTCGAGGTCGTTCCACAGGCCGGTGGCGGGGTTGTACCAGCCGTACTGGCAGTAAGTCGCATTGCCGAAGTCATACTGAACGTCAGCGATCTGATAGGGCTGACGGACTTCAGTCACGTCGTCGCTGGCCTTGACAACAGCGGAGCGGTAGCCCAGAGGAATGATCTGGACGATATCGCCGCGGGTGTAGCCGAGAGGAGTGCCCTCGTCAACAGTGGTCAGGACCTTCTCGATGGTGCCGTCGGGCTTCATGACCTGAGCGTATCTGTGTCCGACATGCCACACGTCGTGGGCGTCGAAGTCGCAGAGGAACAGGTAGTAGGAAGCAGCGACCTCATTGGTGGGACGCTCGTCGCCGTAGGCGAAAGCGTTGCCGAAGCAGTCAAAGTACAGGGTGTAGCTGTAGCCAACCTTCAGGACGGGCTCGTACCGCTTGACCATCGGGTCGGTGTCGGAGCTGAGCCGCATGATCTCCTGAGGATTCATGCAGGTGAGGCTGGCCAGGTTGATCATGGTTACGTTCTCGGCTTCGGTGGGCCACACTTCGCCGTAGTTGTAGCTCCAGATCTGGATGTCGTTCAGAACGTTCGCCTGCTTCTGGGTGATGGCAACGTTCTCAACCTTGCTGGTGGGCTGAATGGTGTAGATCTCGCCGCACTTGAACAGGCAGACCAGATCGCCCTGCTTCACGCCGGCGGGCAGGACCACTTCCTGATCGACGAGCTCGTCAACGGGGCGGACCTTGGCAACGCCGGTGTAGGGGTTGATGCTCACGGGAACGATGGTGAAGCCATCGATGGTCTTCCAGCCAACAATGATGTTGTCAGCGTTCACGATGTACTTGTGGCCGAAATCGTAGGCGCGGTTGCCCTTGGTGGGATACAGCGCGGAGAGACCCCGGGTCACAGTGCCGCGAGCGACGGTGACAGCGTAGTCGGCCGTGGCGTTGTAGTTGGCAGCAGAGCCGCCGATTTCAACGCAGTCGTCGATCACGAGGTAAGCGACGTTCTTCGCGTAGGGCTCGACGCCTTCCACGCGGAACACGACGGTCACTTCGTGGCCCAGAACGCTGGCGTCATCGTCAGCAGCGGTCTCGACGGTGTAGGCTCTGCCGAGGCTGTCCTTGATGGTGGTGCCCTTGGCGTTCTTGGTGTTCGCCTTGTTGTTGAAGATGATACCGGTGAAGGTGATCATGCCCCAGGGGCTCTCGGCGAAGGTCACGTCGTATTCGCCGTTGACCCAGGCGGGAACGTAATCGTCCACATCGTCGCCGAGCACGACGCGGTAGGTCCGCATCATGGTGTTGAAGACCATCAGAGCGGTCTCTTCACGGGTGGCAGCGGAGTTCCAGTCGTCGGTGGTCTTGATGTCCTTCAGGACGTCGCACTCAAAGGCCAGCCGGGCAGCGTTCTGATCCCAGCCTTCGCCGACGAGCTCGCCCTTCTTGCCGTAGCCGCAGGCAGCCAGCAGCATCTTGGCCAGCTGAGCCCGGGTCACGTTGTCGCTGGGGCCGAAATTGCCGTCGCCGTAGCCGTTGATGACGTCGTTGTACTCGCAGAAGGTGATGTACTTGGCGGCCCAGTGATCGGCGGGCACGTCGTTAAACACCTGCTTGGCGGGCCACTTTTCGACTTCTTCAGTTCCTACCATCATGTAGGAAATCATCTTCGCGGCTTCCGCGCGGGTTACATTCTGGAGGGGCTTGAAGGTCCCGTCGGGATAGCCGATCAGAATGCCGAGACCCGTCATGGCGTCGACCTGAGTCTTGTACTGGATCGATTCCGCATCGCTGAACTTGGCAGCGCTCTCGCCGGCCGCGCCAACGGTGCAGAGACCCAGGACGAAGACCAGAGCCAGAACCAGGCACAGGGTCTTCTTGAGGTTTCTCATGTTGCTTCACTCCTTCTTTTCAGATTTCCGAGTGCCCCCAACATGAATGAGGCAAACGGGCCGGGTTGGGCCCAGGGGCCCCTTTCCCTTTTAAGCGTGACCAATGTACACCGCCGTCGGTCATTTTTCAATACTTCCGCCGCGGTTGTAACGCAAGTGTAACTTTCGCGGGGGATATCCCTCATAATCGCGGTCTTTCTGCCGGGATTTCTCCGCGAACGGCGGTTTCCCCGCCCTTTTTCCGGAGCATATCCTATATATAAGGAGGAAAGGGCGGACGCTGATGCGTCCGCCCGATATTCATTGGGTTTGCTTCCGGCCTTCAGGCCGCTCTTCGGTTCAGCCGGCGATGACCGTTACGTAGATGGCGCCGCTGCCCACGGTGTGGACGCCCTTGCTGTCAACGTTCTCCACCAGGGTGATCGTCATCTTCAGGCCCGCTCTTGCGAAGTTGAAGAGCTCGTCGATGGTTGTGATCGAAATGGTCGTGATCGCCGCTGCGTTGCCGACCGTCTTTACGGCCACGTTGCTCAGGCTCAGGGACTTCCACCCGTCGGTGCTCATCAGATACAGGGTATCCTTGTCGCGCATGAGCGCTTTGTCGTTATCCACGTTCAGGGTCACGGTCCGGACGCCGGTGGCGGTGCCGTTGCCCTCGGACAGGTAGCCGGTGAGGCTGTAGATGCCGTCGCTGCCCTTCTTGCAGGTGTAGAATCCAATGGCGGAGGGAGCGGAGGTGAGGTACAGATCGTTCATGGCAGCGCCGTTCCGATAGCCCTCATAGTAATACACGCGCTTGCCGTTCACCAGGTTCTCGGTCGGGACCATGTTGGCGATGTAGACGACGTCGTCGCTGACGGTCGGGGTGGGCGCGGTCCCGGCTTCCGTGAACCACACGGCCTTGACCTTCCGGACGCTGCCGTAGTAGGAGGCGCTGTCCATGCTGAAGACGTAGATCACGGGGGTGCCCGCCTTGGGTGTAACGTTCGTGGAAATGGCCCGATCTCCGCCGACCTTGCCGTTATACCAGATATACTTGGCGCTGCTGTAGTCGGTGTAGGGATCGTTGGCGCTGTAATACGCGGTGGTCACTTCTCCGTTGGACGGAGGAGTCAGATACCACTGGTTGCCGTAGAAGGTCAGCTTGTATACCGTGTTCGTGGTCAGGTTGAGATACGTCTCGGGGATGACCATGTCGTCGACGATCTTGCCGTCCCCGCGGATGACCTGCGCATAGCACTTCTTGGTCGTGAAGCCAAAGGTGTCTTCCACTTCTCTCGTGTAGGTGTAGAGAAGCAGGCCGTAATCTTCGGCGCCGGCGACGATCCCGCTGTCGATCCGGTCGCTGAAGCCGATGCATCCGCCCTGATCATCGAAATACAGGGTGTATTTGCTGCCCAGCTCCAGCTGGTACTGGGTGCCGCCCATGCGGGTGATGTTCAGCGGGAGGGAGACATTGATCAGGTTCTCCGCCTTGGAGGGATAGATGCTGCCGCTGTTGTAGGTGGCGTTGCCTTCCAGGTCGTGTCCTCTCTGCTCGATGTATACGCCGCTCAGGCTCGGGCACAGTTTGGCGGTATACACGTCGCCCATATGGTAGACGGTGACCAGGGAGCCGTTCACGGCGCCCGCAGGAGCCTGTACCGGCACGTAGGTATTGGTGGTGGGATCAAAAACGGTGGTCTGCATGGTCAGGAGGTTCATGCTGAGGGTGGAGATGAAGTAGCCTTCGGTCTTATAGGACACCACCAGGCCGTCCGCGTTCAGCACGAAGACGCCGGGGGCCTTGTCCCGGACTTCCTTGGCGGGCACGTTGTAGCTCACCAGTTTGCCGTTGCTGAAGCTGAAAACGGATTTGGCGTTGCTGATGGTGATCGCATCCGCGGCCTTGACCTCGGTGCACAGGTCTTCCATGAAGAAGGCGTTGGCCACCTGGGAGCCGCCGGAGGTCTCGAGCCGGTAGGTGATGCGGACCTGATGGCCCAGCATGTTGGGATCCTCGTCCGATTCCGTGATGTAGTATTTCTGGAGGACGGTGGTGCCGTCTTCGATCCGCTCGAGAATGGTGCCCTTGTTGGCGCCGGTGGCCTTGTTGGCGACGATCACGCCCTCATCCGTGCGGATGCCCCAGGGCTGCTCGGCCAGGGTCACGTTGTATACGCCGTTGACGTACTTGGGCTCGTAGGCCTCGGTGTTCTTGGAATAGGCGACCTGCACCACGGTCATCAGGGTGTTGTAGGCCAGGTGGGCCATCTCTTCACGGGTGGCAGCTCCGCTCCAGTCCGCAGCCTTGAGGCCCTGGAGGATCTTGGTCTCGTTGGCGACTCTGAATACTTCAGTGTCCCATTCGGGGCCGGTGAACTCGCCCTGAGCGCCGTAGCCGCAGGCGGCCAGCAGCATCTTCATCACCGCATTACGGGTGACCTGGCCGTTGGGGTCGAACTTGTTGGCGCCCACGCCGTTGATGATGTTCTTTCTGTAGCAGTAGGAGATGTACTTGTTCGCCCAGTGGCTGGTGGGCACATCGTCGAAGATCTGCTCGGTGGCGCCGTTATCCACGCCTTCACCGCCCGCCACGTAGGCGATGATCTTCGCCGCCTCGGCCCGGGTCAGGTTCTGGGCGGGCTTGAAGCTGCCGTCCTCATAACCCTTGAGGATGCCAAGGCCGGCCATGGTCTGAACAGCTTCCTTATACTGGATGCTCTGTTCATCGGTGAACGCGATGTCCGCCGCGCCGACGGTGCACAGGCCCAGCACGAACACCAGGGCCAGGAACAGGCACAGCGTTTTCTTCAGGTTTCTCATGTCGCAATCTCCTTTTCCGAATTTCTTCCGGGACGGTATTCCGGGAAAAAGGCTTTTCCCCGGCACGATGCCAGGGTATCGTTATACGAAAGTACTATAAAACACCAGGTGGGATTTGGCAAGCCCTCCCGGCTCCATGTAACGCAAGTGTAAACTAACTCCGGCCCGGGTCCGAAGCGAAGGGCCGCGCCCTTTTTTGACAAAGTCCCCGGTTATCGTTGACAAACTCGCGGGTTGCGATATAATGAGTTGTAATGTATGGAACAAGAGGAACATGTTTGCATACGAATGGAGGATATATGGAAGCGGAACAACTGTTTCACACCGGCAGCCACTTTGATAAACTCGGCCTCATCGTCCTGCCCGGGGCGGAAGAACTGGGCGACAAGATCGACCGCTGGCTGGTCAACTGGGCGGCCATGGGACCGGAAGCCCGGGACAGCTTCATCATTCCGGTAGATTTTCCCCGTTTCTCCTCCGGCGATGCCAAAGGCATGCTGAAGGAAAGCGTCCGGGGCATGGATCTTTTCGTCCTGGCGGACATGGGCAACTACAGCTGCACCTATAAAATGTTCGGCCAGGTGAACCACATGAGCCCGGATGACCATTTTATGAATCTCATGCGCGTCATCCAGGCCATCGGCGGCAAAGCCAAGCGCATCACCGTCATCACCCCCCAGCTCTACGGCGCGCGGCAGCACCGGCGCACCTCCCGGGAGAGTCTGGACTGTGCCTGCGCCCTGCAGATGCTGGAAAAAATGGGCGTGAAGGGCGTCGTCACCTTCGATGCACACGACGGCCGGGTGGAGAACGCCATCCCCCTCATGAATTTCGATAACCTCATGCCCCATTACCAGGTGCTGAAGGCCATGTTCCACCGCTTCCCCGATATCAGCACCAACAAGGAAAAGTTCATGGTGGTCAGCCCGGACGAAGGCGCCATGAACCGCAACATGTATTATTCCTCCGTCCTGGGCGTGAACCTGGGCATGTTCTACAAGCGGCGGGATTATTCCCGCATCGTCAACGGCCGCAACCCCATCGTGGCCCACGAGTACCTGGGCGAAGACGTATCCGGCAAGACCATCTTCGTGGCGGACGATATGATCTCCTCCGGGGACAGCATGCTGGATATCGCAAAGTACATGAAATCCCACGGCGCCAGCCGCTTCTTCGCCTGCGCCACCTATTCCCTCTTCACCAACGGTCTGGACGCCTTCGACAAGGCCTATGAGGAGGGGCTGCTGGACGCGGTGTTCAGCACGAACCTGACTTATACGATGCCGGATCTCCGGATCCGCCCCTGGTTCGTGGAGGTGGACTGCAGCAAGTACATCGCCTATGTCCTGGCCGCCATGAACCATGAGGTCACCATCAGCTCCCTCCTGGATCCCCATACGAAGATCGTCGGCCTCATAGAGCAGTACCATTCGGACGAAAAATAAGACCGTCCCCGCTGAACCGAAAAATGACTCGACCCCCCGGAGTTGAACCGCTCCCCGTCAAGTAGACAATAAAAAAAATATTTCTCGGCTGGTGGCTTTGGCTGCCAGCCGCTTTTATGCTGCCAGACCAAGCTCGTGCTTCTCCATCGGCGTCAGGATACCGAGGTTACGCTGAACGCGACGGTTATTATAGTAGCTGATGAAGCTCTGAAT
>JAFZVM010000052.1 GCA_017617795.1 Oscillospiraceae bacterium | reverse complement strand
TCCGCAAGGTTAATCGCGGTCTGTCCGCCCAGGGAGGCGATAACGCCTTCAGGCTTCTCGAAGTTGATTATCGCCATCACGTCTTCCGGGGTGAGGGGCTCGAAGTAGAGCTTGTCCGCGGTGGTGTAGTCCGTGGAGACGGTCTCCGGGTTGTTGTTGATGATGATGGCCTCGTACCCCGCCCGGCGGATGGTCTGCACCGCGTGGACGGTGGAGTAGTCGAATTCCACCCCCTGGCCGATGCGGATGGGACCGGCGCCCAGCACCAGGATCTTCCGCTTGTCCGTGAGCCGGGACTGGTTCACGCAGTCCTTGTCCAGCAGGTTCATGTAGGTGGAGTAGAGGTAGGCGATGTATTTCCCGGTGTGGAGGGTGTCCACCATGCGGAAGACGGGGACGATCCCCTCCCGCAGGCGCTGGGCCCGGATCTCCGTCCAGTCCTTCCCCCAGAGGCGGCCGATGTACTGATCCCCGAAGCCCATGGTCTTGGCGGCCAGCAGGGCCTTGCCGTCCCCGGGCTTCGATTTCAGCAGGTTTTCCATCTCCACGATGCTCTTCAGGCATTCCAGGAAGAGGGAGGTGATCATGGTGCGCCGGTGCAGCTCCTCCACGGACGCCCCCCGGCGCAGCAGCTCCATTACGGCGTAGAGAGTATCGTCCCGGAAGTCCGCCAGATAGGCCCGCAGGTCGTCGTCGGGCATGGCGTCGAATTTCGCCAGGTGCAGGTGGCAGACCCCGGTCTCCAGGGACCGGACGGATTTCAGGAAGCACTCCGCCAGGGTGGAGCCGATGCCCATGACCTCCCCGGTGGCCTTCATCTGGGTGCCCAGGGTGTTGGGGGCGGAGGTGAACTTATCGAAGGGGAAGCGGGGGAACTTGGCCACGATGTAGTCCAGGCTGGGAGGGATGGCGGCGTTGCCCCCGGCCACGGGGATTTCCGCCAGGGTCATGCCCAGCGCCACCTTGGCGGTGACCCGGGCGATGGGGTAGCCGCTGGCCTTGGAGGCCAGGGCGGAGGAGCGGGAGACCCGGGGGTTGACTTCGATGAGGAAGTATTCCTCCGTCTCGGGATGCTGGGCGAACTGCACGTTGCAGCCTCCCTGGATCCGCAGGGCCCGGATGAGCTTTACTGCGCTCTCCTCCAGCCGCTTCAGCTGCTTTTCCTCCAGGCTCAGGATGGGGGCCACCACCACGCTGTCCCCGGTGTGCACCCCCACGGGGTCCACGTTCTCCATGCCGCAGACGGTGATGATATGATCCTCTCCGTCCCGCATCATCTCAAATTCGATCTCCTTGTAGCCCCGGACGCTCTTCTCCACCAGCACCTGGTGGACGGGGCTGAGGCGGAATGCGTTGACGCCCACCTCCTCCAGCTCAGCGGGATCGTTGGCGAAGCCGCCTCCGGTGCCGCCCAGGGTAAAGGCGGGGCGGAGCACCACCGGATAGCCGATCCGTTCCGCGGCGGCCCGGGCCTCCTCCAGAGAGTAGGTGATCTCGCTGGGGATGGTGGGTTCCCCGATGGAGGCGCAGAGCTCCTTGAACTTCTCCCGGTCCTCCGCCATTTCGATGCTGGCGGAATCCGTGCCCAGCAGCTCCACCCGGCATTCCCGCAGGATGCCCTTCTTTTCCAGCTGCACCGCCAGGTTCAGACCCGTCTGTCCGCCGATGCCGGGGATGATGGCGTTGGGCCGTTCATACCGGAGGATCTTGGCGATATACTCCAGGGTCAGAGGCTCCATATAGACCTTGTCCGCAATGCTGGTGTCCGTCATGATGGTGGCGGGATTGGAGTTCACCAGGATGACCTCGTATCCCTCTTCCTTCAGGGCCAGGCAGGCCTGGGTCCCCGCATAGTCGAACTCCGCCGCCTGCCCGATGACGATGGGGCCGGAGCCGATGATCATGATCTTCTTCAAATCTGTTCTCTTTGCCATTTCATATCCTCCCCGGGAGCGTTATTCCCGCTCCTCTTGATAAACGATCTTTCCGCCCATCACGGTGAGCGCGCACTCCCCGTGGAGACGCATCCCCCCGAAGGGGGTAGCCCGGCCCCCGGAGACGAAGGCCTCCGGGTCCAGCTTGAATTCCGCCCCGCCGCGGAACACGGCAAAGTCCTCCCCGGCCTCCAGGCCGAAGCGGCGGCGGGGAGCGAAGGCCATCCGTTCCGCCAGGGTCTCCAGGGGCATGATCCCCGTCCGGATCAGAGCGGTGTACAGCACCGGGAAGGCGGGCTCCAGGCCCACCACCCCCATGAGGCTCCCCAGGAGCCCTCCGGCCTTCTCCGCCTGGGTGTGGGGGGCGTGGTCCGTGGCCAGCATATCCACGGTGCCGTCCAGGAAGCCCTCCAGCACCGCGTCCCGGTCGTCCCGGTCCCCCAATGGCGGATTCATTTTGAACCGGCCCTCGTCCCGCATGTCCTCCAGGCAGAGAAGCAGGTAATGGGGGGCGGTCTCGCAGCTCACGTTCAGACCCGCCTTTTTTGCCTGGCGCATGAGGCTGATGCTCTCCTTCGTGGAGAGATGGCAGGCGTGGTAGGCGCAGCCGGTCTCCTCCGCCAGGCGCAGGTCCCGCTCCAGCTGCCTGTATTCGCTCTCCGGCGGGATGCCGGGGATGCCCAGCTGCCGGGCCAGGGCGCCGGCCCGGATATGACCCCCCGCCCGGAGGGCGTCGTCCTCGCAATGGGCGCAGATGAGCTTGCCCAGGGCTTTGGCCCGCTGCATGGCCTCCCGCATGAGGCCCTCGTCCTGCACGCCGTGTCCGTCGTCGGAAAAGGCGCACACCAGGGGAGCCAGCCCCTCCAGGTCCGCCAGCTCTTTGCCCTGCTCCCCCCGGGTGATGGCCCCGTAGGGCAGTACCCGGATCTTCGCGTCCCGGCGGATCAGCTCCAGCTGGGGCTCCAGGGTTTCGGGGGAATCCGGCACCGGGTCCAGGTTGGGCATGGCGCAGACCGTGGTGAAGCCGCCCCGGGCGGCGGCCAGCGTGCCGGTGCGGATGGTCTCTTTTCGAGAAAAACCCGGCTCCCGCAGATGTACATGTACATCGCAGAGGCCGGGCATCAAAACGTATTCAGGACCCAGCAGGGCGTCGAGCCCGCGCCGGGTCAGCCATTCGGAGGCGTTCCGCCGGATCTGTTCCAGACTGTCGCGTTTGTTCTTCTCCAAGGTCCCTCCCGGGCGCAAAAAAGGCCCTGCCTTTCCGGCAAGACCACACATCAAGACCCGGGGCCTGCGCCCCGGAGCTTCGCACCAGTCTTGCCGGCATCTCTGTACCAGCTTAAAAACGGCTCTCGGTTTTCTGCCCTACAGAATAGCAAAAACCCCGGCGGATGTCAACAAAAACAGGAAGAAACTCCGACCTCCCCTCAAACGTGAATTATTTTGCAAAGGAAAACCCCATATGATATAATTTCCAAATACGAAAGACGGCAAGGAGGGGAGCGGGGTTTGGAGCTGAGTCTGCTGCTGGGGAAGCATATCGCCTCCCTGCTGCTCATCCTGCTGGTTGGGGTGGCCCTGGTCCGGCTGAAGGTGCTGAAGCCCGGCCAGGAGGTGGTGCTGAACAAGGTCATCCTCTACGGCGTCACCCCCTGCGCGGTCATCAATGCCTACCAGATGGAATACAGCGCCGAAAGGCTCCTGAGCCTGGGCATCGCCCTGGGAGGCGCTGCCTTCTTCTTCCTCATGGCATTTCTCATCTCCCGGCTTCTGCGGAAGCCGCTGAAGCTGGAGCCGGTGGAGGAAGCCGGACTCATCTACTCCAACTGCGGCAACCTGATCCTCCCCCTGGCCTCCGCCCTCCTGGGGCGGGAAGGGGTGTTCTACGCCAGCAGCTACCTGTTCATCCAGACGGTGCTGATCTGGACCCACGGCCGCAGCCTCATTTCCGGGGAAAAGGGGGACTGGAAAAAGGCCCTGCTGAACGTGAACCTCATCTCCGTCATCCTGGGCCTTGCGCTGTTCCTGTTCCGCATCTCCCTGCCGGAGATCCTCATGACCGCCGTTTCCGGCATGTCGGCCATGCTGGGGCCCCTGAGCATGCTGCTCCTGGGCATGATGCTGGCCACCTCCCGGCCGACGGAGATCTTCGCCCGGCCCAGGGCCTGGCTTCTGGCCCTCCTGCGGCTGGCGGGCCTTCCCCTGGTGTCCCTGCTGCTCCTGGCCCTCACCGGGATCCTGCGCTGGGATCTGGCCCGGGGCGTGCTTCTGATCCCCCTGCTCCAGGGGGCGGCTCCCTGCGCCTCCATGGTGAGCCAGTTCGCCCAGCTCTACGATCAGCGGCCGGACTGGGCGGGGAGCATCAACGTGCTCAGCACCATCCTCTGTGTGATCACTCTGCCGCTGATGGCGGCGTTGTATGCGTTATTGTAGTTGGGAGGGATCGACCCCTTGGCACATGTGATCGACGATGAGTTCCTGTGCGGCTTTTTCGGCATGGGGACCTCTCCCGAGGAGCTGGCGGATATGGCGGAGCTGCGCTCCCGCTTGGTCCGGCTCCAGTTCGGGAACGGGGAGGACATCTGCACCATCGACGGCCCCCCGGACGGGATGTTCTTCCTGGAGTCCGGCGTGGCCCTGGTCCTGGATCGGGACGGACAGCAGGTCAACGTGATGCACGAAGGCCAGTATTTCGGGGAATACGGCGTGCTGGCTCAGCAGCGTCGTCTCACCACCGTCCGCTCCCGCGGCCGCACGGTCGTGTACAAGCTGGAGAGCGAGGACATGATGGACATGCTCCGGAAGCACCCGGACCTGTACGGCGAGTTCATGAAGCGGGTGTACAGCCAGGTCTCCCATAAGCATGCCCAGATCCTCACCCTGTCCCGGATGCAGCGGGGCGTTCTCCGGGCTCCCGGGAACCGGGCTCCCATGGGAAAGCGGCAGATGCTCATCCAGTACGGCATCCTGGCCCTGATCTTCATCCTGTCGGCTCTGCTGATCCCGGCGGAGACGGATTTCCCCGTCTTTATCCTGCCGCTGGTCCTGATGATCGTCTACGTGCTGATCACCCGCCGCACCCTGGAATCCCTGGTGGCGGCGGGGATGTACGCCGCTCTGCTGGCTCTGCGGCTGGGGGTCGCTCCGGGGTATACGGACGCCCTCATGGATACCATGGGACAGGTGGACAATGTGTTCACAGTGCTGGTCATGGCGCTCATGGGGGGCATGATCACCCTCATCGAGGCCTCCGGGGCGGTGACCGCCTTCAAGAAGCTGGCGGACCGGAAGATCCGCTCCCGGCGGGGCACGCTTCTGGCTACACTGGGCATCCTGGCGGTCACCGCTATCGACGACGGCCTGAATCTCCTCTGCGCCGCGGGCAGCCTGCGGACCGTGGTGGATGAGCAGAAGGTCCCCCGGGAGGATTCCGGATTCCTTCTCAGCTTCCTGCCCACGGTGCTGTGCTCCTTCTTCCCCTTCTCCCTGTGGGGCATCTGGGTGGTGGGTTCCATCACTCCCGTGGAGGGAGTGAGCCGTTTCTCCCTCCTGTGCCGGAGCATCCCCCTGAACTTTTTCTCCATCCTGGCCCTGCTGGCCTGCGTCCTCTTCTGCTTCGGCCTGCTGCCCCGGAACCGGGCCCTGCGGGAGGCCGAGCAGCGGGTGAAGGCGGGGGGCGAGCTCTTTCCCGAGGGGAGCGAAAAGTATATCCCCGAGGAGGAAGAACAGTTCTGGGGCAGCGCCTGGAACCTGCTGCTGCCGGTGATCGTTCTGGCGGCGGCCTCCCTGGCGGTGCGGAGCCTCCATGTCGGGTCCTTCACCATGGACAGCGCCTGCGGACTCGTGGCCACTCTCCTGGTCATGTTTTTCCTGTACTGCGGCCAGGGGCTCCTGTCCCCGGAGGAATTCTTCGAGCATCTGGTGGCGGGCATCCAGAACGTGACCCTGCCCATCATCCTGTACCTCCTCACCATGTGCTTCACCGCCCTGCTGCAGCAGGAAGCACTGGCCCCCTTCTTCGACCAGGCGACGGCTCTCCTGGGGGGCTATACCCGGTTCCTCCCGGCGGCGCTCTTCCTGATCTTTACCCTGCTCACCGTCGCGCTGGGCTCCTCCTGGGCCATGTTTGTCATCGGCTTTCCCGTGGCGGCCCATCTGGCCCTCCGGGCGGGGGTGCCTCTGCCCCTGTGCGTCGGCGCGGTCTGCGCCGCCGGCATCGCGGGGGAGAAATGCTGCGTTTTCACCAGCGACAGCCTCTCCGTGGGCGGAGCCATCGGCTGCGATCCGGACCGGATCCTGAAGGTGCGCATGCCCTACAGCATCGCCTTCAGCCTTTGCGCCTTTGTGCTGTACGTGGCCGCGGGGCTGATGATCTGAAGCCGCCGCTCCCGCCGCATATCCGGGCCCCCGGCGTGTGATCCCGCCGGGAGCCTGCTGTTTTTGCAATACGCACAAACCGGCCCGCTCCGGAATGGATAGTATACGATAAATTGCCGATATTGCCCCCGCGGAAGGACGCGGACCGAAAAAAACATTGACGCGGGGAGTGGGAACGAGTAAAATAGGAAAAACAAATAAGGTACTTGAATTTTCAGTCCCGCAAAGAAGGAAGGAACTCACTTGGACAACCGATCCTCTGCCCGGGCTCTCAGGGAAAGGGACCGTCAGGACCTGACCACCGGGCATATCACTCAGAAGATACTCCTGTTTGCCATACCTACCATTCTCGGCAACCTGTTCCAGCAGCTGTACAACGTGGTGGATACCCTTATCGTGGGCAATTTCGCCGCCAACAGCACAGAGTGCATCGCCGCCGTGAACTCCAGCTTCCCCATCATGATGTTCTTCAGCTCCCTGTTCATGGGCGTGAGCATGGGCGCGAACATCATCGTTTCCCAGTACAAGGGCGCCAAGGACCATGAGAACATGGAGAAGGCCATGACCACCACCTTTACCCTGAGCATGCTGGTGGGCGTCATCATCACCGTGCTGGGCCTTTGCTTTGCCGGTCCTCTCCTGCGGCTCCTGGGCACCCCGGAGAACATCATGGACAAGAGCGCGACCTATCTGCGCATCGTGTTCATCGGCACCTGCGGCAACATCGTGTACAACGGCATGAACGGCCTGATCCGCGGCCTGGGGGACGCCAAGACCCCCATGTACGCCCTGATCATCGCCGCCATCCTGAACATCATCCTGGACCTGGTCTTCGTGGCCTGCTTCCATTGGGACGTGGCCGGTGTGGCCTGGGCCACCATCATCGCCCACTTCGCCTCCGGTCTGCTCCTCCTGTGGTGGCAGAGCAAGGGCGTCTACGGGGCGAAGATCAACTTCCGCAACCTGAAGCCGGATAAAAAGATCTCCGGCATGATCCTTCGCCTGGGCCTCCCCGCCGCCATCCAGAACGCGGCCTTCGCCTCCGGCATGCTGGTGACCCAGGGCTTTGCCAACCGCTTCGGTTCCAACTACATCGCCGCCAACGGCATCATCATGAAGGTGGACGGTTTCGCCATGATGCCCATGATGGGCCTCCAGGCCGCCATCACCACCTATGTGGGCCAGAACATCGGGGCGGGGGACATCAAGCGCACCAACGACGGCATCCGCTCCACCTGCATCATGGCCGTGTGCTTCTCCATCGTCCTGGGCTTCATCCTGTACTTCTTCGGCAAATACCTTATGGCCGCCTTCAACGTGAACCAGGAAGCCCTGACCATGGGCGTGCGGGGCCTGCAGTTCCTGTGCTTCTTCTACGTGTTCATGGCCATCCAGAACGTGCTGGGCGGCGCCCTCCGCGGCGCGGGGGCTTCCACCTCCTCCGCTCTGGTGGGCGTCATCACCACCGCCGTCCGTCTCCCCCTGGGCTACATCCTGGCCATCATGCCCCTGAACCGGGACTGCCAGGCTGCCGTGGACGCGGGGCTCTACGCCACCCGGGAACTGGCGGAGAAGGCCGGGGTGGGCATGGAGCACTACTTCGGCATGTTCCAGACCTTCGGCTTCGGTATGGTCCTGGGCCTCTGCGTGCTGCTGCCTATCTACATCTGGGGCAACTGGCGCAGCAAGGGCATTACGGACAAGGCCAAGGCCGCCGCGGGCCGGGGACCCCGCCCGGCGGAATGAGCAGATCCTTTTGGGTGCGCCGCACTTGCGGCGCACCTCAGACTGTCAAAGAAGTCCGCCGAAAGGCGGGCTTTTCTGGTATAATAGGAGTGAGAAAGCGGGGGGAGTAAATGGAGAACTGGAAGAAAGACGCGAGACGCGATTTAGTCATGGT
>JAFZVM010000051.1 GCA_017617795.1 Oscillospiraceae bacterium | reverse complement strand
TGGCCATGTCGGCGGCAGGGGTATCGTATCAGAGCGTGTTTTCCAATCCCATGGCAGCCCCGGATATCCTCGGGGCTGCCTCCGGTTCCGCCTGCGGCGCGGCGCTGGGGCTCCTGCTTTCCAATTCCGACCCGGTCGTCCAGCTGATGGCCTTTGTCTTCGGCCTCGGCGCCGTTTCCCTGACGCTGACCGTCAGCCGCGTCATCAGCAAGGGAAAAAGCACGGTGATCTACCTGATTCTGGTGGGCATGGTCGTGTCCGCGCTGTTCAAATCCGGCATCTCCCTGGTGAAATACTTTGCCGACGTGGAAAACACGCTCCCCGCCATCACCTTCTGGCTGATGGGCGGGCTCACGAACGTGACCAGAGGGATGCTTCTCTTCGCGGGCCCCCTCATCGTGATCTGCCTGATCGCCGTCTTCTTTATGAGATGGGACATGAACCTTCTCTCCTTCGGGGATGAGGAGGCCATGGCCATGGGGCTGAACGTGCGGGCCGCCAGAGTCAGGATCATCCTGGTCGCGACGCTCATGAGTTCCGCCGCCATCTCCCTCTCCGGCCTGATCGGTTGGGTCGGCATCGCCGCCCCGCATATCTGCAGGCTGGTGATCGGGGCGAACAACCGGCATCTGCTGCCGGTATCGACCCTGTTCGGGGGCATCTTCGTGCTGGTGATCGACCTGATCGCCAGGATGATGCTGAAGGTGGAGATCCCCCTTGGCATCCTCACCGCCATCGTAGGCGCGCCGATCTTCCTCTGGATCCTGTTCCAGGGGGATTTCCTGGGAGGTGGGGAATGATGCCGGAAAACGCGCCTGCCCGGAAAAGCCGCAGAGGGTCCTATGCCATCCTGATGATGGCCGTGGTCCTGTGCGTGCTGTTCGTCCTCTCCTTTGCCGTCGGCAGATACCGGATGTCCCTGGCCGAGATGTGGAGCGGGCTGACCCACCGCTACGAGGTGGGGGACAGCGCCTACAATTCCATGATCGTCATGATCAAGGTACGCCTGCCGCGGATCCTGGGCGCGATGCTGGTGGGCGGCTGCCTCTCCATGAGCGGCGCGGCCTTTCAGGGAGTGTTCGGCAACCCGCTGGTATCTCCCGATCTTCTGGGCACGTCCTCCGGCGCGGGGCTTGGGGCGTGCATCGCCATCCTTTCCGGCCTGCGGGCCTTCGGCGTGCAGCTGAGCGCCCTCGCCGGCGGCGTCGCGGCCACGGTGATCACGGTCTCCATCGCCAGAACACTGATGCACAAGCGCAGCGGCCTGATCGCCTACGTGCTGGTGGGCATCATCGTCAGCGCACTGTTCGAGGCCGGGATCTCCATATCCAAGTATATCTCCGACCCGTATTCGGACCTGGAAGCCCTGACCTACTGGTTGATGGGCTCCATCAAAAACGTCACCATGGCGCAGCTGGGGATCACCGTGATCCCGGCGGGGCTCGGTTTCCTGATCCTTGCCTGGGGCGGATACCGGGTGAATCTCCTGTCCTTCAGCGACGAGGAAGCCATGTCCATGGGCCTGAACGTGCGGACGTTCCGGCTGACCATGCTTTTCGGGGCCACGCTGATGAGCGCTGCTTCCGTGGCGCTGGCGGGCGTCGTCGGCTGGGTCGGCTTGGTGGTGCCCCATATAGCCCGTATCCTCACGGGGCCGGACAACAAAAAGCTGTTCGTCACGGCCTTCCTGACCGGAGCGGCCTTTTTGCTGCTCATCGACAATATCTCCCGGACGCTCCTGTATTTCGAGATCCCGGTCAGCATCCTCACCGGCGCCATCGGCGCTCCGGTGTTCATCATCCTTTTGTTGAAAGGGGGGAACGGCGGATGGCGGTAACGCTTTCCCTGCGGGCGGAGGATATCTCCTGCGGTTACGGCAAAAAGACAGTCCTTGAAAACGTCTCTTTCGAGCTGAGTCCGGGCAGCGTGTGCTGCCTGCTGGGCCCCAACGGCGTGGGGAAAACCACCCTGTTCAAAACAATCCTGGGCTTTCTTCCCCGGCTGGGCGGCGCTTTCTATATCGGAGACCGGGACATCGGGACATTCAGCCGCCGGGAGATCGCGAAAGTGATCGCCTATGTGCCCCAGGCCCATGTTCCGGCGTTTCCCTTCACCGTGGAGGACGTGGTGACCATGGGGAGGACCGCCTGGTTCAAGAACACGCGCACGCCGGGGAAAGAGGATATGGAGATCGCCGCGGAGATCCTGGATTCCCTTTCCATCGGGCATCTGCGGGACCGTATCTACACCCAGCTCAGTGGCGGCGAACGCCAGATGGTGCTGGTCGCCCGGGCGCTTGCCCAGCAGCCGCGATTCCTCATCATGGACGAACCGGCCTCCAATCTGGATTTCGGAAATCAGATGCGGGTGCTGAAGCAGGTCATGGAGCTGAAAAACCGCGGGATCGGGATCGTTATGGCCTCCCATCACCCCGACCATGCTTTCATGTGCGACGCGGACGTGATCCTGATCAGCGCGGACCGGAGCGTGAAAGCCGGGCACTGCCGGGAGATGCTGACGGAGGAATCCCTGAGCAGGGCTTATTCCATCCCGGTCAGGATTCTGGAGGAAGAAACAGAAAACGGCACGATCAGATCGTGTACCATGCAGCTGTAAAAGGAGAAAACCATGGACAAGAGAAAAGGCGCCGCAAAGGCGCCGGAATATGACCGGATCGCCCGGGAGGTATTCCTTCCGATCTTCCCCCTCATCGCAAAGGAAGCCCTGGGCTTCTACGGCAGAGAGACGGGAAGATGCCTGGATGTGGGCAGCGGCGGCGGGATGTTCGGATACTTCATCCTGCTGCTTTCGGAGATGCAGGTCACCTTCCTGGACTGCGCGGAGGATGCGGTGGAAGTGTGCCGGGAGCGGGGGCTCGCCTGGGGGCTGGACGATCGGAGCGATTATATCGTCGCGGACGTGCACGATATGCGCGCCGTTCCGGACGGCAGCTATGACCTGATGGTAAGCCGGGGTTCGCTCCCCTTCTGGGGCGAAGGGGAAGCGCTGGTGCAGGCCTTCCGGGAGATCGAGCGGGTGCTGGCCCCCGGAGGCACGGCGCTGATCGGCGGGAGCCTGGGAACGCCCCGCATGAGCAGCGCCATCACAAAAAAGATGCGGGAAAGAAACCCGGATTGGCAGCCCCCCGAATTGAGGGAAGACGGCTGCGTCACCGGGTACGATAAGCGGGAGAAGCTGCTGAATGAGGCGGGGATCCGATGCAGGGCCGAGATCACCGGCCGCGGACACTGGATCCTGATCAGAAAGTGAGGTCCCGGATTGCTTCCGGTGGATTTTTCAAGTATTCTGGTGGAAAGCCCCTTGATGGGAAATTATAAAACATTGGAGGTTTACGCATGAAAGGATGGGAATTCACAGGCACACATCAGCCTCTCAAGATCGTTGAGAAGCCCGACCCCAAGGCCAAGCCCGGCTACGTGGTACTCAAGACCCTGGCCGGCGGCCTCTGCCACTCCGACGTAAGCGCACTGGATCATGAAAGCTGGATGCCGAATTTCAACGTGCCCGTCATCATGGGCCATGAGGTCTGCGGTCGGATCGTGGAGATCGGCGAGGGCGTCGAGGGCTACGCCGTCGGCGACGTCGTCTCCGTCTGCCCCCTCTATGCCAAGGACGGCACCACCCCCGGTTATACCCGCGACGGCGGCTATGGCACCATGACCACCGCCCCCGTGGAGCAGCTGGTGAAGGTTCCCGAGGGCCTTGCGCCTGCAAAGGCGGCTGCGGCCACGGACGCCGGCGCCACTTCCTATCACGCCGTATGCACCGTGGGCGGCGTCAAGCCCGGCATGAAGGTAGGCATCATCGGCGTGGGCGGGCTGGGACAGTTCGCTGTGCGTATTGCCGTGGTCAAGGGCTGTGAGGTCTATGTGGCCACCCGCAAGAAGGAAGCCCAGGAGCTGGCGCTGAGCCTTGGCGCCAAGGAAGTCAAGGCCAGCATTACCGAATTCGCGGACAAGGGCCTGGATGTCATCATCGACTTTGCCGGCGGCGGCAAGACCACCGGCGACGCAATCAATACGGTTGCTCAATACGGCAAGGTGGTCATCGTGGGTATGGCCAGCGATACCGCCGAAATCAACACCATGTCCATGATCCTGAAGGAACTGAAATTCGAGGGCTCCCAGGGAAGCACCACCGCAGACTTGAAGGACTGCCTGGACCTTTTGGCATCCGGTGAGCTGGATCCCGTCATCAACGTCTGCTCCTTCGACGAGATCGGCGAGGGCATCGAGCGGCTGCGCCGGGGCGAGATCAAGGGCCGCCTCGTCTGCGTGTACGAATAAGCAATGGACAGACCGCCTGTTGAAACGCGGCTGGTTTGCGGTTTTCTGGATGCGGGGAAGACGACCTACATTCAGGACTGCATCCGAAGCGACTACTTTCACAAGTATGGTTCGACGCTGATCCTCGCCACGGAAAGCGGCGAAGCGGAATATGACGCCGACGCCCTGCTTGCTTACCGGGCAAAGGCGGTCTATTGGGAAGGCAGCGAGGATCTCGCTGCCTTCTGCCTGCGACAGTTGGCGGAGCACGAGCCGGATCGGGTCTATGTGGAGTTGAACGCCATGCGAGAGGGAGCCATGTCGCAGCTGCCCCCGGACCTCCGCATCACCGCTGTGACAACCCTGGTGGATTTCAGCACCCTGGACCTGTATCTGAAAAATTTCCGCACCCAGCTTTCGGAGATGATCCGCACTTCGGAGACCGTGATCTTCCGGGGCTGTGCGTCGAAGGAACTTCTGGCTCCCTACAGCCAGGTCTTCCGTCTGCTGAATCGGCGGGCGGTCTATCTGCGGCAGGATCCCATGGGCTACCACGAGCGGGCCTTTGATATCTTCGTGCCCTTCGATCTGGCCCGGGACGAGCTGGAGATCGACAAGGACGGTTTTCTGCCGTTTTTCCTGGACGCGTCTGAACACCCGGAACACTACGAGGGGAAGACCCTGCGTTTCTCTTCGCCGTTGGAAGTTCGAGGCGTTATCGCGGGCCGCACGGTCATGACCTGCTGCATGGCGGATATCCAGTTTATGGGATTCCCTCTGGAGCAGGCGGAAGAACGGAAGGGTTGGATACGGCTGACCGCCACAGGCGGAGTCGCCTCGGACACTTACGGGGGGAAACGGCTGTTGCTGAAGCCCCTGGAACTTGTTCCCGGCAAGCCGCCTGAGGAACTGATCCTGAACGCCATATAACTGTGGTCAGACCGACGCGCAGCATCGATCTGACTGGAGTTCTTCGGTCATTCATAAGTGAATCGTACCGTAAACAAGCAGTTTTGTACCCGGTTCTTTGCGATTTGTACCCGAACTTTGCGGATTTCGGAAGTCGGAACATGTATTTTTGAAGCTGCCTGGAATACCATGTACCTCAATGTAAAATTCCCGCCGTCAACATCGACGGTGGGAATGATTATATTATTCGTCTTCGCCTGCAGCCAGACCAACCATGACAGAGCTGGCCTTGATAACGACCAGGACGGTTTCGCCTCTTTCCAGCTCCAACTGCTCGGCAGCTCTGTTCGAGACAGTCGAGTGAATGATGTTGCCGCCAAGTCCGCGAAGCGTCACTATGGTATTGACCGCGCCGGTGTCGATGTCCAGGATCCTGGCCTTGAACTGATTTCGGGCACTGAGCGGCAGTCTGCGTCCATGGGCAAGCATTACGTCCACGTCGTTGACCACGGCGACGACCCGCGTACCGCGCGTGAGCTCCAGATTCTGAACGGAACCGTTGGTGATGGATGCCGTGATGGGCGTCCCGTTCACATCGATGGTCACAACTGCGCTGACGCAGTTATTCTGAACCTGTGTGACAACGCCCGGAAAACGGTTTTCCGCACTCAAACACATTCGTATCCCTCC
>JAFZVM010000050.1 GCA_017617795.1 Oscillospiraceae bacterium | reverse complement strand
TTCGATTTTCCCCTGCTATTTTCCATGCTCCCATTTTACATATATTGTCCGCAAGTGTCAATGAAAAGAGAGGCGCGGACCGCACATGGTTTTACGCCTCCGGATGAAAAAAAGCACAAAAAAGAAGGGGCGTCTTCAAGAGCCCCTTCGATGTCATATCATGTATCATTCCGCCTCGGCGGGCTTCTCCTCCTTCTTCTTGGTGGTGTCGGCAAAATAGATGACGCCCTTCTTGTAGAGGATGCGGCCGGTCAGGATGCACAGAGGGATGGCGACGAGGATCATCACCATGGCCATGGAGGACTTGAGCTGCCCGCTGATGGCCAGGACCATGGTCAGGATGAACGGCAGGATGCAGACCCACAGCTTGTTCTTCATGACATGCTTGCCGCGCTGTGGGGCCAGGAAGCCCACGGCGATGGAGCCGAACAGGGCTGCCAGCAGATAGTTGCTGGCGCTCTGCGCCACGGCGGACTCCAGGAACGGACGCAGGGGCACCATGAGGATCATGCCGATGATGAGGATCACGATGGTCACGATGGAGCTGACGCAGGTGGAGATCAGCGCGATGGCGTCGCCGGCGGTGGTGTTGGTCTCGACCCCCGCGATCTTCTGGGCGTTCATGACGCAGGGGATCTTCAGGTTCATGATGTTGCCCGTGGCGAAGGTCAGGTAGGTGGAAGACCCCAGGATGGGCGTGTAGAGGCCCACTTCCAGGACGCTCTGGATGCCCAGCATCATGAGCACGGTCATGAGGCCCGGCAGGATGGCGGCGGGCTTGGGCCAGGCGCCGAACACGACGCAGCAGATCACGGGAATGGCGATGGCGTAGACCAGGAAGCAGATCATGAAGACGCGACCGGTCCGATGGGCCCATTCCACGAAGGGGTCAAGGTTGTAGACGGTGACTTCTTTCTTATTCTTCTTTGCCATTTTCTTTCCCCTCCTTTACTTCTTCAGCAGGAACTCCACAGCGACAGCCGCCACGATGCCCAGGATCATGCTGAGACCGATGGTGAAATTGCCCATGGCCCGGATCTTCTTGGAGAGCATGGCGCAGCCCACCGTCACCACCAGACTCACCAGGAACGCGACGGCGTGGGGGATGCTGGAGAACAGCAGCAGGGGGATATATACCGCGACCACCGCCATGGGGATGCAGGTGATGGCGATATTGCCCCAGTCGCTGGTGCTCTTGGCTTTCATGAGACCGGTGGAATACTTCTTGGCGAACAGAGTTACCACGATGGGCCCCGTTACAACGCCCAGGGTCATGACCAGCATGACGCCGGTGAAGTTCTCCGCGGGACCGGAGAGCAGGCTGCCCATCTCCACGCCCATGCTTTGAACGGTGGCATTGGCCGCCATGGTCTCATAGGTGAGCGCGCCGATGACGGACAGCCGCCACCAGGGCCAGACGCTGCCCAGGGACGCCGCCAGGATCAGAAAGCCGATCAGGATGGCGAGGCTGGGCACAAGGGACGCCGAGATGGTGGAGGTGATGACCTCCTTGATCTTCTCCTCGCCGATGCCCTGCTCCAGACAGCACTTCTTCGCTCTGCGCAGGCAGATCAGCGCGTACGCGATGATGGCGAGAAGGCCGCATGCGACCAGGATATACAGCAGCGGACTCTTTGCGATGGTACTTCCTGTCATTCTTTTTCCCTCCTTTATTTGTTGACTATCGTCAGTGTGGTTCTCACACGCGAACCCTTATTTGTGCTCCTGAAGCCACCGGATGGCCATATAGGTATGGGCCGCGGCGCCGATGGGCAGGGCATTCTCGTCAAAACGGACCGCCGGATGGTGGGCGGGGTGCTCGTATCCCTCCTTGCTGTTGCCCGCCGCCAGGAACATGGGCACCGAGGGCACCTTCACCGACACGTGGGCAAAGTCCTCGCTGCCGCCGCCCTTGGTGCTGGAGGGCACCCGCATGGCTCCCGGCCCCAGCAGCTCCTGCATATACTTCCCGACGCAGTCGGCGGTCTCCGTGTCCGCGATCAGCGGCGGGAGCAGCTTTTCGTAGATGACCTCCACCTGCGTCCGATAGGCGCCGCCGATGCCCTGGGCGATTTCGGTGAGCCGCTTCTGGGCCCACGCCATCTTTTCGAGGGACATGGTGCGGATGGTGCCGGACATCTCGGCGGTATTGGGGATGATGTTATGGGCGTCCCCGGCGTGGATCGTGCCCACCGAGATGGCCAGAAAGTCGCACAGCTCGGCCTCCCGGGCGAAGATCTCCTCGATGCCGCAGTGGATGTGGCAGATGGCCGTGATGGGGTCGATGCAGTTGGCCGGCATGGCCCCGTGACCGCCCTTGCCGGTGACCACCATGCGGAAGCGGCAGCTGGCCGAGGCGCCAGTGCCGCCCTGAGGGATCAGGACCAGCCCGGAGGGGAAGGGCGCGCCCGCCGCCACGTGGATCATCTCGGCGGCGTCCACGTGGGGGTCCTCCAGGACTCCGTGCTCCACCATGTCCCGGGCGCCTTCGCCGATCTCTTCGCCGGACTGGAACATGAGCTTGACCTGTCCCTCCAGCAGGGATTCGTTGTCCTTCAGCAGCTTTGCCGCCCCCAGGAGCATGGCTGTGTGCATGTCGTGGCCGCAGGCGTGCATCCTGCCGGGGCATTCGGAACTGAAGGGCTCCCCGGAGACCTCGTCGAGCGGCAGAGCGTCCATGTCCGCCCGCAGCAGCAGCACCTTCCCACCCGGCTTGCCCACCAGGGCCGTGTATCCGGCGGCGCCCACCTTTTTGGGCGTGTAGCCCATCTCGGTCAGCCGGTCCGCCACGAACCGCTGGGTCCATGGGGTGTCCAGGCCTAGCTCCGGGTGCCGGTGCAGCGTCTCACGCCATTTGACCAAGTCCGTCTTCAGGGCCATGGCCTGTTGCAGGATCGATTTCGGTGTGTCCATTCCGTCATCCCCCCCTTGTTTCATTGTTCGATTATATACTATCAAATCTGCATAAATCCGGCAAATACATGGGTGTGATACCCCTATAGATGACGCCTATATCCCTGTAATTCAAGACTATTTGACAAAAAGCCATATTCATGAAATACTGTATACTGATGAATAATATGTGGAAGGTGCCGCCATGAACTTAGAACAGCTGCAATACATCTGCGCCATCTATGAGACGGGGTCTATCAACCAGGCCGCCAAGCGCCTCTTCGTCTCCCAGCCCAGCATATCGAGCGCCGTCCGGAAGCTGGAGCAGGAGCTGGGCTTCGACATCCTCCTGCGGACCACCGGCGGCGTCCAGTTCACCGAGCGGGGCCAGGCCCTGGTTCGCTACGCCAAGCGGGTGGCGGAGGACTGCGCGGCCATCTCCAGCATGAGCGGCCAGGCCCAGCGGAAATTCCGGGTCCTGGCGCCCCGGTACTCGCCCATGGAGAACGCCTTCACCCGGCTGTGCGCGGAGCTCATGGAGGAGGAGGGCTTCGACCGGTACGATCTGGCGCTTCTGAGCACCGACTGGGAGGAGGCCCTCATCACCCTCAGCGAAAACCGGGCGGAGCTGTTCGTGGGCATCATGCCCGGGAAGCCCAACGAGATCAGCCGCCTGAAGGAACAGCTGACCGCCTTCGGCCTGGAGCTGACGGAGCTGGTGCGGCTGCCGCTCAGCGTGAAGCTGTCCAAGACCCATCCGCTGCTCCAGGAGTCGCCCTTCCCCTTCGAGAAGCTGGCTGACTACCCCATGGTGGAGTACCGCCGCAGCCCCAGCCTGCCGCCGCCGGTCATGGGATTGCAGCAGCTGCCCTTCTCCGCCCCCAAAAGCCGCATCCGGGTGGACATCGGCAACATGCGGACCCAGTTCATCGCCCAGACCCGGGCCTGGGGCGTCTGCGCCAAGCTCCCGCCCGCCCACGAAGAGAAGAACGGGGTCCGCTATATCGACATCCCTGATACCAGGTTCATCATCGGGTACCTGCGGGATCCCCGACGCCCCATGACGCCTCTGGAGAACCGCTTTTTGGCTTTATTGAAGGAGGAATTGAGCTTTTTGGAGGAATAAGCGGCAAGCTTTCGATCCTTCCTCTTGACACGAACGAACCTCGTGGTATAATAGTTCCAATTTCGGGAAAGACCCGGGAAGCAGTACCCTCACAGGGCCGTGACTTTTCAGAGAGCGCGTTCGTCGGCTGCAAGGCGCGCAGGGAGCGGGAGGGGAAGACCGCCCGGCGACCCGGAGGGGCCCGGCCCCGTATCGCCGGATGCGAGTGATAAACTTGGGTGGAACCGCGCGACCAAAGCGCCCCAGTGTCCTTTCGGACATTGGGGCTTTTAGTTTATATGAAGAAAGAGAGGAAACCACTATGATCATCACCTTCCCCGACGGCTCGAAGCGGGAGTACGAAAACGGCATCAGCGCCCTGGACATCGCTGCGTCCCTGAGCCA
>JAFZVM010000049.1 GCA_017617795.1 Oscillospiraceae bacterium | reverse complement strand
GCCCCCATGGGGACAGCGGCCTGACCGGCCGGAAGATCATCGTGGACACCTATGGCGGCTACGCTCCTCACGGGGGCGGCGCCTTCTCCGGCACGGATCCCACCAAGGTGGACCGGAACGCCGCTTACGCCGCCCGGTGGGTGGCGAAGAACGTGGTGGCCGCAGGCCTGGCGGAGAAGTGCCAGGTGGAGCTGGCCTACGCCATCGGCGTGGCCCAGCCCGTGAGTGTGCTGGTGGATACCTTCGGCACCGGCAAGGCGGACGACGGGGAGCTGGAGAAGGCCATCCGCAAGGTCTTCGATCTGCGGCCCACCGCCATCATCCGCAGCCTGGATCTGCAGAAGCCCATCTACCGGAAGCTGGCGGCCTACGGCCATATGGGACGCACGGATCTGGACGTGCCCTGGGAGCATACGGACCGGGCTGACGCTCTGAAGGAGGCCATGGGCCTGTGAACACCCTGTTTCGGAATATCCGCGCCCTTCTGCCGGAGGGAGTCCGGGAGACCAGCGTCTGCGTCTCCGGCGGGGAGATCCTCGCCGTGGGAGAGGTCCCGGCGGATTTCCGGGCGGACACGGTGGTGGAGGGAGCGGGCAAGCTCCTGATCCCCGGCCTGGTGAACGCCCATACCCACGTATATATGACCATGTTCCGTGGCTGCGCCGACGATCTGAGCTTTACGGACTGGCTTTTCGGCCATATCGACCCCCTGGAGAGCAAAATGACCCGGGAGGACTGCTACTGGGCCACCCTCCTGGGTTATCTGGAGATGATCTCCACCGGCACCACCGCCTGCCTGGATATGTACGTCTTCACCGAGACCGCCCTGCGGGCGGCGGAGGAGAGCGGCTTCCGGACGGCCCTGAGCCGGGGCCTCACCGGCGGCGCCGGGGATCCCGAGGGGGGAAAGCGCCGCATCCGGGAAGCCCTGGAGGAGATGGAGGACTGGAAGGGGAGCACGGACCGGATCCGCTTCTTCCTGGGCCCCCACGCCCCCTATACCTGCGATCCGGATTATCTCCGGGAGATCGCGGACCTGGCGGAGGAGCGGAAGCTTTCCCTGCATCTGCACCTGTCCGAGAGCGTCAGCGAGCAGGAGGGCGTCCGGGAGAAGTACGGCTGCACCCCGGCGGAGTATTTCGACCGGGCGGGCATCCTGCGTCCGGGCACCGTGGCCGCCCACTGCGTATACGTCAGCGAGAGCGATATGCGCCTTCTGGCGGAGCGGGGGGTCACGGCGGTGACCAATCCCGCCAGCAACCTGAAGCTGGGCAACGGGGCGGCCCCCGTGCCGGATCTGCTCCGGGCCGGGGTGAACGTGGCCCTGGGGACCGACGGCGCCGCCAGCAACAACGCCCTGAACCTGTTCCGGGAGCTGAACCTGGTGACCCTGCTGCACAAGGGCCTCCGGGGGGATCCCACGGAGCTGCCCGCGTCCCAGGGGCTGCGCATGGCCACGGAGAACGGAGCCAGAGCCCTGGGCTGGGAGAAGCTGGGGCGGATCGAAGCCGGGTGGACCGCGGACTTGGCGGTGCTGGATCTGGACCGGGTGAATCTGCGCCCCTGGAACGATCTTCTCTCCGCCCTGGCCTACGCGGCAAACGGCAGCGAGGTGGAGAGCGTTATGGTGGAGGGCCGGTTCCTCATGAAGGACCGGGAATTCCTCACCATCGACCGGGAGCGGGTGCAGTTCGAGGTGGACAGGACCTGCAGAAGACTGGGACTGATTTTGTGATCGATGGGATGAATTGACGCCTGCGGCGTCATGAATTGGCGTTCCGCCATGAATTGTGCCGTCGGGCACATGAACAGCGCTGCGGCGCATGGGTTTGAATGAGGTCTGTCTTTCCTCTTCTCCCATGCGCCGCAGCGCATTTCACGACGCGAAGCCGTCAATACACGTTCCGCAGGAACAATTCACGACGCCGCAGGCGTCAATTCATTATTGTTTACCGATCCAGCATACCCGCCTGGTACCAGGCGATGAGCAGATCCACCACGGCGCCGTAGCTCCGCACCCCCAGCTCCTGGCCATAGCTCTTGAGCATGGTGTCGTACACCTTCTCCGAGACCTTGGCGGCCTTGGTCTCGAACCGGGCCCAGTACTCGTTGTTGGCCCACAGGTCCGCCTTGACAGATTCGGGCAGGGTAGCGGCCAGTTCAAAGTACCGGTCTGCGTCCGCCTTGTACAGGGCGTTGCAGAGATGGACGTAGCCGAAGAGCCAGCCGGAATATAAATACAGGGGATCATCGCCCTCCAGACAGGCCAGGATCGCAACGAAGTTGGCCTCCTGCTCCGAGGCGATCCCCCGCTGGTGGGCCATCTCGTGGGCAAGGGTGGCGGGGATCAGGCAGGGAGGCGGGTCGACGTTGATGTTGGCCTCCCCGGTGAAGGGGAAGTAGAAGCCCGTGTAGTTGAAGCGGCTCATGAGGCGGGAGAAGAAGACCCGCTTGGGCTCCCGGTCCTCCAGCTTCAGAAAGGGGAAGATGGCCTCCGCCCCCCGGTAGATCTCCGGCGAGCGGGAGAACACGTCGTCCAGGGAGGCGGCGAACCGCCCCTCCCCGTCCCGGGGCACCCGGTCCGCCGTTTCCCGCAGCCCCTCCGCGAACCGGGCGGTGGTCTCATACAGGCTGTCGATATCCGTGGGTTTCCCCCAGAGACCGCTCTTCTCCCGGAAGCCGTCCGCCCGGTAGGAGGCCCCCAGGAAGAGGCACAGCAGCAGATACAGGGTGAGGAGCACCGCCAGCAGCAGGGAGACCCGCCGCCACAGGAGGAGCAGCCGCCCGGACCCGGCGCGGCAGACGCTTATGACGGTCCAGACCAGCCAGGCCAGCAGGATCAGGATCCCCAGGCAGCAGAGGGCTTCGGCCAGGGAGAAGGGGAACAGGGCGGCGGCCTTTCCCAGGCCCTGCCGCAGCGCCAGCGTGGCCCCGGCAACGGCGTTCATCGCCGGGCGCACACCCCCCAGGGCATGGAATACCCCGATCAGGACAAGCATAATGATAAGGTAGATATGACGCTTCTTCAGGCTGACCATGGCTTTCCCCTCCTGTGATCCCATTATAGCCCCCGACAGCGGCCGCCGCAAGCCGGGAAAATCCTCCGGATGGGAACAAAAAATCCATCAAACGGGTGACGAAATCGTTACGACGCCGGATAAAAAGAAACAAAATGTTGACAAAAGAAACAAGATGGTGTATGATGTGCGAGCCTTTTCCCCTCGACAAAATTCGACAAACAAGGCAGGTGCAGCGTTTTGAAACGCTTTGGATATCTTTTGACCCGTGTGATCTGCGTCGTTCTGGTCGTGACGCTGATGCTCGTTCCGGTCTCCGCGGCGGATCCGGAAATGAAAGTCATGGTCAAAGGCGTACATATCAACGAGGATCCCGGCGCAGTCCTGCAGGACAGCGTGACCTATGTTCCCCTGCGCAGCTTTATGGATTCACTGGGCGTCGATTACAGCATCACCTGGAATGAACAGAAGCACAGGGCTACCGTTACCGCCCCCAACCTGTACCTCACCGTGAAGGAAGGCGCCCGGTATCTCACCGCCAACGACCGCTGCCTGTACCTGAACGGCACCAGCTTCCTGTATAAGGACAGGCTCATGGTCCCCATCCGGCCCCTGGCCAAGGCCTGCGGCCTGGAGGTCAGCTGGGACGAGTATACCGGAGAAGTCCAGGTGGAGGGGAGCTATTCTCCCATCCTCTGTGCGGACTATTTCTATGATGAGACCGAGCTGTACTGGCTCAGCCATATCATCTATGCCGAGGCCGGGATCGAGGAGCTGGAAGGCATGATCGGCGTGGGGAACGTGGTGCTGAACCGGAAAGCCCGGAAGGCCTGGCCGAACACGGTCTACGGCGTGGTGTTCGACGACCGCTGCGGGGTCCAGTTCACCCCCGCCGCCACCGGCACCATCTACCAGGAGCCCAGCGCCCTGGCGGTGGTGGCCGCCAAGATCGCCCTGGAGGGCGTCACCGTGGTGGAGGACAGCCTTTATTTCGTGAACGCCTCCATTGCGGATAACGGCTGGTTCCGCCGGAACTGCACCTATGTGACCACCTTGGGCAGGCACACCTTCTACACCAGCGATACGCAGTGACCATTGATCGAGAGGAAATCGAGCGCCGCACTCGTCGTGCGGCGCTTAAACTATATACATAGCATCAGCCGTGCGATCTGCCTTCCCCTGCTTAGAAGCCCTTTTCAGGGAGCCGGCTCTGCGGCGGCATGGAGATCCGGCCTCCCCTGAAAGGGGAGGGGGACCGCGAAGCGGTGGAGAGGTTCTTGCATGGCATGACAAATCCGGGCTTGTCCGCACATTGAGAGACTGCCCGGCAGCAGCCTCTAGTTTCCGATCCGGTGGTGGGCGGTGGGACTGTCGTGGTCCAGGGGGAGGAGCGCATAGTTGTTTTCCAGGCACCAGACCAGGATCCGCTCCACCGTGTCCACGGTATAGCCCCTGCTGTCGTGCATGAGGACGACGGAGTACTCGTTTTTCTGTATTCCTTCGATGACGTTCCGGTAGATCTCATCCGGGTCGTTGGTGAGCCCGGCGTCGCCGCTGTTCACGTTCCAGTCGAAGTATGCGTAGCCCCGCGCCTCCACCGCGCCGGCCAGCCGGGTCATGATGCCGGGATTGAACCGGCTGACGGTATTGGAGCTGCCCCCGGGGAAGCGGATGATGTCGCTGCAGGCTCCGGTCTGGGCGTATATGATGGCGTTCATTTTATCCAGGTCCGCGAAGTAGGCTTCTTCGCTGGCGTAGATGCTGTAGTAATCGTGGGTGGCGCTGTGTACGCCGATGCTGTGGCCTGCGGCGGCTTCCTTGCCGATCATGTCGTTCAGACCGTAGTTCACCACGAAGAAGGTGACCTTCACGCCGTATTGGTCCAGAATATCCAGCAGCCGCTGGGTGTGCTTGCTTGGGCCGTCGTCGAAGGTGAGGTAGACGTAGCCCTTCGGCTCCGGCTTGGGCTCAACGGTGACGGTGCGCCGGGCGCAGACCCCGTTATGCCAGCTGTCCTCAACGGTATAGCGCAGGGTATAGTTTCCCGGGGTTCCGGGATCCACCTCCCCGGTCACCTCCACCCGGGCGGTCAGGTCTCCGTCCAGGCTGTCCCGGGCCAGATACCCCGGTTCCTCGTAGGCCGTTCCGTAGGGGAGGGTGAGCGCGCGCTCTCCCAGAAGGATGATCTCCGGAGGATAGGGATCGTTGTATCGAACGGTCCGTTCTGCCCGGGCGCTGTTGCCGGAGCTGTCCGTAACGGTATAGGTGACCACCCCGTTTTCTTCCCGGCGCTCCACCCGATCCGTCAGATCCCCGTCCGCATTATCTGCGGCGGAAAAGCCCTCCTCCCGATAGGCGGAACCGGGCAGGGTGAAGCTTCCCGGGATCTCGGTCAGGGTGATCACCGGAGGCAGGGTATCCCGCACATGCACCCGGCGGGTGCGCGCCGCGGTGAACCAGAGACATTCGGCGGTGTATTCCAGGGTATAGTCTCCCGTCGCTCCGGTGTCCACCGTTCCCCGGATCCGGACCTCCGGCGAGAACAGGGCGGGGAGGAGGGGGCTGCCGCCGAAAACGGCCTCCGCGCCGGGCTCCCGATAGGGCTCTCCGTATTCCAGGGTGCAGTCCTCTTCTCCCCGGAGCTCCAGCCGGAGCTGCCAGCGGCTGAGCAGCAGGAAAGCCGCCGCTGCGGCCAGCAGCAGCCCGAGGATCAATAGGCATACCTTCCGTTTTTTCAATGACGCGGCCTTCTCTCTATCCATGAAAAACGGCGGGGAAATCGGCGGTAAACCGCCCTGTCAAGCGATGCGGAGGTTCCCCGCTGTGTCAAGGGGCAAAACTTGACAAAAACAGAACAGCGTGTAAAATATAAAAAGTTGTGCATTAAGCGCAGATGACCGTTTGCATGGCGATCCGGCTGTAACCAGCGGTTCCATCATTTACCGCTTTCCGGTGGATCGCTCAGCACGTCCCGGTAGACGGAGGCGAGCAGGTCGTTGGTGATGACGTTGTAGTAGGTGGGATACAGGGTCGTGAAGTAGATCCCGCAGGATCCGGCGCTCAGCTCCGTGTCGATGGGAGCCGCGTATTCCCGGATCTGTCCCTCCAGGACCTCCGGCAGAGGGAGGACCCCCTGTCCATCCCGCAGGAGGGAGCAGAGATACTCCAGATCGCTGCAGGCCTGATCCGCGATACCCGGTTCCCCCTGCCACCAGAGGCATCGGTCCCAGCCCCCGGTGTACAGCAGCATGGGCTGCTCCAGCAGCTGGGCGGCTCCGATTTTTCCCGACGTGAGGATGCTGTCCCGCCGGGCGTAGAAGCGCACGGGAGACTCCAGCAGAAGGGTCTGGTCCGAGGCCCTGCTGTCCTGGGAAGTGAAGGAGAGCACGGCGTCCGCCCGCCGATCCGTGAGCATGGCGATGCAGTCCGCATCCAGACAGCCGCGGAACTGGAGGTCCATCTCCATCCGGTGCTTCGCCGCGTAAGCGGTGAGCTTTCGGGCATAGAGGCCGAAGATCCCCAGGGAGAGGCACAGCTGGATCTTGGGCCGGTAGGTGTGGTCCATTTTCCGCATCTCCGAAAGGACCTTGTCGAACTCCGCCACCAGGGAGACCGCCCGGGGATAGAAGAAGATCCCGGCGGGAGTCATCATGGCGCCGTTCTGATTGCGGACGAACAGCTCGATCCCCAGCTCGTCTTCCAGTTGGGTGATGGTTTTGCTCACCGCCTGCCGGGAAATATATAAAGCGTTCGCCGCGCCCAGGAAACTTCTGGCGTTTGCAACCGCTAAAAATGTGCGAAGCTGCTTGATTTCCACGGCGAAACTCCCTCACTTTCAGCCAATTTACACAAAGCATACCACAAGTGGGATAAGTGTGCAACTAAAAGTTGCATCGGTGGAAGGAAATACTGCTTTTCTTTACGCCGGGGGAGTAGTAATTTAGTAGGGCAGAAGTGCGCTTATGGGCGAACTGCGCCCATCGGTACCCGTTATCAGCATCCTGTCAACGGTGAAGAGATATAGAGATAACTTTCAGGAGGAGGAAAACCAATGCCATTCACAGACAAGCCCCAGGTATTCAACGCGGCGATCAACGCCCTGTCCTTCGGAGAGGCCGGCCGTGAGATTACCCTCGGCGGAAGCAACGTCTATCCCCTTTATGCCTTCGATGCGCCTTTGGCCAATGCGCCCCGGGTGGGCGTTGAGGTGTCCGACCTGGGCTATGAGAAGGCCATCCCCGGTCTCGCCGCTTTTTATGCCGGCGCGGAGACCATCCCTGAGCAGGCTGCCCGGGCCGCCGCAATGCCCGGTGCGGAATTTGTCTGCCTGAAGCTGGACAGCGCCGATCCCAATGGGGACAATGCCCCCGTCGAGGACTGCGTCGCCACCGTAAAGGCCGTTTACGAGGCCATTGACAAGCCCCTGGTGGTCATGGGCTGCAAGAACGTGGAAAAGGACACCGAGCTCCTGGTGAAGGTGGCCGAGGCCATGCAGGGCAAGAGCGTTCTGCTCATGTCCGCCCGGGAAGAGGATTACAAGACCCTGGGCGCCTCCGCCGTTCTGGCTTACGGCCAGAAGCTCTGCGGAGAGAGCGCCGTGGATATCAACCTGGCCAAGCAGCTGAACGTGCTCATGAGCCAGCTGGGCGTGCCCGCCGTCAGCACCGTGATGAACCTGGGCTCCGCCGCCGCCGGTTACGGCTTCGAGTACGTCGCCTCCACCATGGACCGGGTCAAGAGCGCAGCCCTCACCCAGAACGACGCCATGCTCCAGATGCCCGTGATCACCCCTGTGGGCAGCGAAGCCTGGACCGTGAAGGAAGCCCTGCTGGAAGAGGCCGACGAGCCCGAGTGGGGCGCCCGCGAGGAGCGCGGCATCCAGATGGAGATCATCACCGCCGCCGCCTGTCTGGCCAGCGGAAGCGACGCCGTCATCCTGCGCCACCCCGAGTCCGTGAAAACCATCTCCGAGATGATCTCGGCGCTGCTGTAAGGAGGGATAGACCATGGCACTGAAAGGCCTTGATATTTTCAAGCTCACCCCGAAAAAGAACTGCAAGGAATGCGGCAGCCCCACCTGCATGGCCTTCTCCATGAAGGTCGCCCAGGGCTCCGTGAGCATCGATAAATGCCCCTACATGTCTCAGGACGCCATCGACAAGCTCTCCGAGCAGACCGCGCCTCCCATGAAGACCATCAAGGTCGGGGATTATTCCCTGGGCGGCGAGACCGTCATGTTCCGGCATGACAAGACCTTCGTTTCCCGCTGCCTCTACGCCGTTGCGGTATGCGACGGGATGGAGGACGCCGAGGCCCGCCTGGACAAGGTCCCCCAGGTGGACTACGAGCGCATCGGCGAGCGGATGCATGTGGAAATGGTCGCGGTGGACCACTGCGATGAGCAGCCCGCGGACAAGTACCTCGCGCTGGTGGAGAAGGCGAAGGCCCTGGGCCGTCCCCTGATCCTGGGCGTGGAGGACGCGGACCTGGCCGCCAAGGCCGTTGCCGCCGCCAAGGAGCTGCCCCTGGTGCTGAACGGCGCCAACGAGACGAATTATGAGGCCATGAACAAGGTCGCGACGGAGGCCGGCATCGTGCTGGGCGTGTCCGCCGCCTCCCTGGACGCCCTCTATGACACCGTTGCCAAGCTGGAAGGCCTGGGCAACAAGAACCTGATCCTGGACGTGGGCGCCGCCTCCATCAAGGATGCCTTCGCCGGCGCCGTGAAGATCCGCCGGGCCGCCCTGAAGAACAACGACCGGACCTTCGGCTATCCCACCTACGTGAACGTGGCCGAGCTCGCCCCCGGCAACAGCCATATGCAGGGCGCCCTGGCCTCCCTGTTCACCACCCGGTACGGCTCCGTCATCGCCATGGATGAGATGGACTATGCCAAGGCCCTGCCTCTGTACGGCCTGCGGCAGAACCTGTTCACCGATCCCCAGAAGCCCATGCGGGTCACCCCGGGCATCTATCCCCTGAACGGGGCGGACGAGAACGCCATCTGCGCCACCACCGTGGACTTCGCCCTGACCTACTTCGTGGTCTCCGGCGAGCTGGAGCGCAGCGGCGTGCCCGTGAACCTGCTCATCAGCGACGCCGGCGGCTACTCCGTCCTCACCTCCTGGGCTGCGGGCAAGTTCTCCGCCAACACCATTGCGAACTTCCTGAAGGAAAACGATATTGAAGGCAAAATCAAAAACCGCACCCTTCTGATCCCCGGCAAGGTGGCCGTGCTGAAGGGCGAGCTGGAAGCGAACCTCCCCGGGTGGGAGATCGTGGTCGCCCCCAAGGAGGCCGTCCAACTGGTGAAGTTCCTGAAGGATCTGGCTGCCTCCAGGGCATAAGGTATTCCCCGACGGGGGCGCCGACCCCGCGGATCGGCGCTCCTGTTTTTACCATACTGCGCAAATACAGCGGAAGGATGACACAGAAAGATGAGTGAAGGATTCCAGAGCACGACTGTGCAGCAGATGGAGGCTGACGCCGCCCGTCTGAAGGAAACAGCCGTCAAGGTCGGCATCGACATCTGGCAGGATCGCGTAAAAGCACAGACGCCCCACTGCGGCTTCGGCGACAAGGGCATCTGCTGCAAGATCTGCGCCATGGGTCCCTGCCGGATCACCCCCAAGTCTCCCAAGGGCATCTGCGGCGCAACGGCGGACACCATTGCCGGCCGCAATTACCTGCGTATGGCCGCAGGCGGCGCCGCTACCCATTCCGACCACGGCCGTGAGTGCGTCTGGAAGCTTTACGATTCCAGCGCGGACGGCAACTACCACGTGACGGACGCCACCAAGCTCCTGAATCTGGCGAAGGAGTGGGGCGTTCCCACCGAGGATCGGGACATCTACGACGTCGCCCATGAGGTAGCGGAGATCGGCCTGAACGAGTACGGCAAGATCAAGGGCTACCAGCGCTGGACCGACCGTGCCACCGAGGAACGGAAAAAGGTCTGGATGGAGCAGGACATTATGCCCCGGGCGGTGGACCGGGAGGTCGTCACCGCCATGCACATGACCCACATGGGCTGCACCGCGGACGCGGAAGCCCTGGTGCGCCAGTCCCTGCGCTGCGGCCTGTCCGACGGCTGGGGCGGCTCCATGGCGGGCACCGAGATGTCCGACATCCTTTACGGCACCCCCATGCCCAAGGAGACCGAGGGCAACCTGGGCGTCCTGGAGAAGGATATGGTCAACATCATCTGCCACGGCCACGATCCCGCGGTGAGCGAGATGATCGTGCTGGTGGCGGAGAGCAAGGAGATGCAGGATTACGCCCGGAGCTTCGGCGCCCGGGGCATCAACATCGTCGGCCTCTGCTGCACCGCGAACGAGATCGCCATGCGCCACGGCGTCCGGATGGCGGGCAACTTCCTCCAGCAGGAGAACGCCCTTCTCACCGGCGTGGTGGAAGCCATCGTGGTGGACGTGCAGTGCATCTTCCCCAATATCGGACCCCTTTCCGAATGCTTCCACACTAAGTTCTACACCACCTCTCCCATCGCCCGCATCCCCTTCAGCACCTACCTGCAGCTGACCAGCGAAAATGCGAAGGACGTGGCCACCACCATCGTGAAGGAAGCCTGCGAGAACTTCCCCAAGCGGGATGAAAACAAGATCTTCATCCCCGAGCACAAGCACAAGGCCTCCGTGGGCTACTCCTGCGAGGGCATCAAGTCCCGGCTGGACACCGTCACCAACAGCCATCTGGACGAGCTGGACACCTATAAGCCCCTCATCCAGTGCGTCACCTCCGGCGTGCTCCGGGGCGCTGTGGCCATGGTCGGCTGCAACAACCCGAAGGTCCGCCCGGACTACTCCCATATCGAGATCATGAAGCGCCTCATCGAGAACGACGTGGTCATCGTCGCCACCGGCTGCGCCGCCCAGGCCGCCTCCAAGGCAGGTCTGCTGGACAAGGCCTCCAAGGTCCTCTGCGGCGAGGGCCTGCGCAGGGTCTGCACCCTTGCGGATATTCCTCCTGTGCTGCACATGGGCTCCTGCGTGGATATCAGCCGCATGATGCTCCTGGTCACCGGCATCGCCAAGGACTGGGGCATCGACGTCACCCAGCTCCCCGTGGTGGGCTGCGCCCCCGAATGGATGAGCGAAAAGGCCGTGAGCATCGCGAACTACGTGGTGGCCACCGGCATCGACACTTACCTGGGCATCGACCCCATGGTCTCCGGTTCCGCCCAGATGATGGACCTGATCACCAACGGCACCACCAAGTGGGTCGGCGCAGGCTACCACATCAACACGGATCCCGAGCAGCTGGTAAAGGATATCCTGGACGGCATCGAAGCCAAGCGTGCCGCCCTGGGCATCTGAGATGAAGATCGCAGTCACCGGCAAGGGCGGGGTGGGGAAGACCACCTTCGCCGCCGTACTGGCCCGGCTCTATGCCGACGAGGGGCGGAAGGTGCTTTGCGCCGACGTGGATCCGGACGCCAATCTGGGTCTCGCCCTGGGCTTTTCGGAGGAAGAGCTGGCGAAGATCACCCCCATCTCCGAGATGAAGGAGATGATCCAGGAGCGCACCCAGGCGGACGCCTTCGGGAAGTTCTTCAAGATCAACCCCAAGGTGGACGACCTGCCGGATCTTCTGGCCCGTGAGATCCACGGCGTGAAGCTGCTGCTCATGGGCACGGTGAAGACCGGCGGCTCCGGCTGCGTCTGTCCCGAGCATGTGATCCTCAAGCGGGTGCTCACCCACCTGATCGTGGGCCGGGACGATGTGGTCATCATGGACATGGAGGCAGGGCTGGAGCATCTGGCCCGGGGCACCACGGACTGGGTGGACCGGTTCATCGTGGTGGTGGAGCCCGGCGCCCGGAGCGTGCAGACCTACCACAGCGTCAAGCGGCTGGCGGCGGACCTGGGGGTGCATCAGGTCTCCGTCGTGGGCAACAAGGTCCGGGACGAGGCGGATGAACGCTTCATCCGGGAGCAGGTGCCCGCCGAAGACCTGCTGGGGATCATCCGGTACAGCGGCAGCGTCGCGGACGCCGACCGCCGGTGCGCATCCCCCTACGATCTGGCTTTGGATACTGTGGAGGAGATCCGCAGGATCAAGGATACCATCGATTCCACCGCGAAAGCGGAGAAGGACAGGAGGAATTAAGCGTGAGGCGCTTATTTGACAGAGTTTTCAAGGGAAGCGACGAGATGTACGAGAAGGCCGTCCGGGATCTGGACGAGGCCATTGCGAAGTACGGCGCCGACCATATCATGCAGTTTCCGGACACGGCCTACAACTGCGCCTGTGTCCTGCAGTATACCGGTAAGAAAGTCAACACCCTGGCGGACCTGAAGGCCGCGCTGGACGGGCCCATCAAGGAGATGATGTCCCGGGAGCAGAAGACCCATGCCGTCTTCACCTCCGGCCTGGCCACCGCCATGTCCGCCGAGATCATCGAGGCCTGCAAGTACGTGGAGGATCCCGCCCCCTACAAGGGCGAGTACCACGGGCACATGAGCGACGCGGAGGTCCGCGAGCTGGGCGTGCCTCTGGTCACCCAGGATATCCCCGGCTTTACGGTGCTCATCGGCCCCGCCCCCTCCGACGAGGAGGCCCGGGATACCATCAAGGGTTACCAGAGCCGCGGCATCTTCGTGTTCCTGGTGGGCGGCATCATCGATCAGGCCAAGCGCATGGGCATCTCCATGGGCTTCAAGGTCCGCATCGTGGAGGTCGGCCCGGATATCTGGAGCGTCAGCCACGTCATCAGCCTGGTCATGCGGGCCGCCATGATCTTCGGCAACATCCAGCCCGGGGATTACTGGGGCATGAACACCTATACCCTGGAGCGGATCTTCGCCTTCGTGAACGCCTACGCTCCCGTGGACGACCTGACCGTGGCCTGCGGCGGCGGCGCCATCGCCCTGGGCTTCCCGGTCATCACCGACGATAAGGAAGACCTGTACCAGGTGCCCAAGAGCCTGGTCATCCAGCCCGACACCAAGGACTTCATCGAGACCTCCCTGGAGGCCCGGGACGTGCGGATCAAGGTCACCCAGATGGACATCCCCGTGGCCTTCAACAGCGCCTTCGAGGGCGAGATCATCCGGAAGAAGGACGTTCAGGCCGAGATGTACGGCGCCCGGGTGGACTGCTTCGAGCTGGTGCAGATGAAGGACGTGCGGGAGATCGAGGACCACAAGATCACCGTCGTGGGTCCCGATTTCGACGAGCTGGAGCCCGGCGTCATGAGCCAGATCGCCATGGTCGCCGAGGTGGGCGGCAAGAAGATGCTGGCGGACTTCGAGCCCGTGTTCGAGCGGAAGTTCCACAGCTGGATCAACTGCATGGAAGGCGTCATGCACACCGGCCAGCGCGACCAGATCCGGATCCGCATCAGCAAGGCCGCCTATAAAAACGGCCTCCGGGCGAAGCATTTCGGCGAAATGCTCTACGCCAAGATCAAGGGCGACTATGATACCGTGGTGGACCGCTGCCAGGTCACCATCTATACCGATCCCGCGGAATGCACCCGGCTGCGCAAAGAACTGGCCACCCCGGTGTACGACGCCCGTGACGCCCGCCTGGCCAGCCTGACGGACGAGGCGGCGGACGTGTTCTACACCTGCACCCTGTGCCAGTCCTTCTCTCCCAGCCACGTGTGCATCGTCACCCCCGAGCGTCTGGGCCTCTGCGGCGCCGTTTCCTGGCTGGACGCCAAGGCCACCAACCACCTGAATCCCAACGGCCCCTGCCAGGTCGTCTCCAAGGAGAACTGCGTGGACGAGAACATCGGCATCTGGCCGGACGTGAACCGGGCTGTGAAGGAATACTCCCAGGGCCATCTGGAATCCGTCACCCTCTACTCCATCATCCAGGACCCCATGACCTCCTGCGGCTGCTTCGAGTGCATCTGCGGCCTGGAGCCCGCCTCCAACGGCGTGGTCATCGTGAACCGGGAATACGCCGGTTCCACCCCCATCGGTATGACCTTCGCCGAGTTGGCCTCCATGACCGGCGGCGGTGAGCAGACCCCCGGCTTCATGGGCCACGGCGTCCAGTTCATCGGTTCCAAGAAGTTCATGCGGGCCGAGGGCGGCATCCAGCGCATCGTATGGATGCCCGCCGCCCTGAAGGAAAAGGTGGCGTCCCGGGTGAACAAGGCCGCCCAGGAGCTCTACGGCATTGAGAACTTCACGGATATGATCTGCGACGAGACCGTCGCCGACAGCGCAGACGACCTGGATAAGATGATCGACTTCCTGGCGGAGAAGGGCCATCCCGCTCTGGCCATGGAGCCCATGCTGTAAGCCGGAGCTGCAGCATTCACGCGAACCAACCGGGGAGCGGACCGCAAACCGGTCCGCTCCTTTTGTCCTTATCTGAATAAGGAGGAACCGAACATGTGTCTTTCCACCGCTTACAAGAACAGCAAGGATGAGGATTCCGTCATTGCCCGTTACGTCTCAAAGATCGACGTGAAGGGGGATTCGGTGATCCTCACGGACGTGATGGGAACGGAGACGGAGGTCCCCGGCGCCCTGACCTTCATCGACCTGACCGGCGGTACGGTCATCATCCGGGTGGCCTGATGCTGTACGAGGTCGTGTATAAGATCGAAAACACCTGCAAGGCGAACCAGATGCGGGACGTTTTTTTCGAGGAAGCGGAAATGACGGACCCGGATCAGTGGATCCGGCAGAAGGCGCCCAATGCGGATATCTACGACCGGGAGGACATTCCCGGCGGCATCCGGTACCGGGTGGTCTCCGCCAATCTGCTGACCGTGTATGAGCTGACCCCCGCGGATTGACCGGGGGCCGGCTGCCTGTCCTCCGCCGCCGGCGGAGGGCTTTCCGAAAAAGGAGGAAGGAACATGACTCAGACCATTGCGCTGGCAGGGAAGGGCGGCGTGGGGAAGACCACCGTCTGCGGCCTGCTGATCCAATACCTCTGCGCCAAAAACCAGGGCCCCGTCCTGGCGGTGGACGCGGACGCCAACTCCAACCTCAACGAGGTGCTGGGGGTGGAGGTTGAGCTCACCCTGGGAGACATCCGGGAGGACGTGGCCCGTTCCGATATCGCGGATCCCAGTCCCGTGCCTGTGGGCATGACCAAGCAGGAGTTCGCGGAGATGAAATTCGCGGACGCCCTGGTGGAGGGGGACGACTTCGATATGCTGGTGATGGGCCGCACCCAGGGCCGGGGCTGCTACTGCTACGTCAACGGCATCCTCACCGCCCAGGTGGCGAAGTATGCCGGGAACTACCGCTACGTGGTGGTGGACAATGAAGCGGGCATGGAGCACATCAGCCGGGGCATCCTGCCCAAGGTGGACACGGTCATCCTGGTGAGCGACTGCTCCCGACGGGGCGTCCAGGCTGCCGCCCGGATCTTTGAGCTGACGAAATCCCTGGATATCGGGGCAAAGGAGATCAAGCTCATCATCAACCGGGCGCCCGGAGGCGTCGCCTCCGAGGGAGTCCTGGAGGAAGTGCGGAAGGCGGGGATGGATCTGCTCTGCGTGCTGCCCCATGACGACACCATTTATGAATACGACTCCGACGGGATCCCCACGGTGAATCTGCCGGGGGACGACCCTTTCAAGAAGACTCTGTTTGCGGCGCTGGACAAGCTGACGTTCTGAAGGAGGACGACCATGCCCATTGTCACCTTCCGCCATACCGGCGGCGAAGAGATCCGTACCGAGGTCCCGGCGGGCCTGACCCTGCTGGAGGCCGCGAAGCAGGCCGGCGTGGCCATCGACGCCCCCTGCGGCGGCAGCGGGACCTGCGGAAAGTGCCGGGTCCGGCTGCTGACCGGAGACCCGGAGATGGAAGCCAATCCCCACCTGAGCCGGGAGGATCACGCCGCCGGGTGGCGGCTGGCCTGCTGCAGCCGGGTGACGGGGGATACCGCTGTGGAGGTCCCGGAGACCGCCTCCGCCTACCGCACCGGCATCCGTACCGCCGACCTTTCAGACCCGAAGGTCCGGGGGGCTTTTGAGGCGGTGCAGCAGGATCTGAAGGCGGCCGGGGTCATGGAGGAGCCCGCCCTGCAGGTACGGGAGATCGCCCTGGATCCCCCCACTCTGGAGGACACCATGCCGGATAACGAGCGGCTGGAGCGGGCCCTGGCAGCCGAGCTGGGAGCGGAACGGATCACCCTCTCCCTCACCGCCCTGAAGAAGCTGTCCGCCCTCCTGCGGGAGAATGATTTCCGCCTCGTCTGCATCCTGCGGAAGCACGGCGGCGCCGTCCAGGTGGCGGATATCCACGCCCCCGGGATCCCCCATCCCGCCTGCGGCCTGGCCATCGATATCGGCACCACCACCGTTTCCGCCGCCCTGGCGGATATGGAGGACGGGGCCCTTCTGGCCCGCGCCTCCGCGGGCAACGGGCAGATCCGCTTCGGCGCGGACGTGATCAGCCGGATCATCGAATCCACCCGCCCCGGCGGCTCCCAGCGGCTGAAAAAGGCCGTTGTGGAGGAGACCCTGGTGCTTTTGATCGCCGCCATGTGCCGGGATGCGGGCGTTCCTCTGGACCGGATCTACCGGGTGAGCGTTGCCGGCAATACCACCATGAATCATCTGCTTCTGGGTCTGTATGCGGATCCCATCCGCATGGAGCCCTTCGTCCCCAGCTTCTTCCGCTGCGAGACCCTGCGGGCGGCGGAGGTCATCCCCGGTCTCAGCCCCTCCGCGGAGCTGGTGATCGCCCCCAACGTGGGCAGCTACGTGGGAGGGGACATCACCGCCGGCGTCCTGGCCAGCTCCCTGTGGGAATCCGATGAGCTGAGCCTCTTCATCGACCTGGGCACCAACGGCGAGCTGGTGCTGGGCAACGGGGAATACATGCTCTGCTGCGCCTGCTCCGCCGGTCCCGCCTTTGAGGGCGGGGATATCTCCTGCGGCATGCGGGCGACGGACGGGGCCATCGAGGCGGTGAAGATCGACAAGGCCACCATGGAGCCCACCCTGGACGTGATCGGCGAACCGGGGCAGAAGCCCCGGGGCCTCTGCGGCAGCGGGATCATCGATACCGTGGCGGAGCTTTTCCGGGCGGGGATCATCGACGCCCGGGGCAAATTCGCCCGGAACGGGGACCGGGTCCTGCGGGATGAGGACGGCATGGGCCGCTATGTGCTGGCTTGGGCGGCGGACGCCGCAGACGGCCGGGACGTGACCATCAACGAGGTGGATCTGGATAACTTCATCCGGGCCAAGGGAGCCATTTTCTCCGCCGCCCATCTGCTGATGGAGCAGGTGGGGGTCAGCCCGGAGGATATCAGCCGCTTCTGGATCGCCGGGGGCATCGGCGGCGGCATCGATTTCCACAATGCCATCACCATCGGCATGTTCCCGGATCTTCCCCATGAGCTCTTCCATTATATCGGCAATTCCTCCCTCTCCGGAGCCTATGCCGTGCTCCTGAGCAGCAGCGCCTGGGCCAAGACGGAGGAGCTGGGCAGGTGCATGATGTACGTGGAGCTCTCCAATGAGCCCCGGTACATGGACGAGTTCGTGTCCGCCTGCTTCCTGCCCCATACGGACCATTCCCTTTTCCCCACGGTGGAAAAGGAACTGAGCTGAAATGGAAAAGAAAACGCCCTATAACCCCAACAACAAGACCGAGCTCCCCCTGAACCATTACCTGGAGCGGTTCCGGGCGGGGGAGCCGGGGGAGATGGCCGCCCGCACCGGCGCCGCCTGGGACGGGGAAAAGTTCACCCTGCGGATCTGCGGGGAGGAGAAGACCGTCACCTGGCCGGATTTCGCCGATCCGGGCTGGACGGATACCCAGCGCATCCTCTTCCTCCGCTATCTGCTGGAGGGGGTGAAGGCCCCCCGGTCCAACGCCTACCTCACCTATCGGGAGATGCCCTGGGGGGAGGTATACGACACGAATTTCAAGGGACGCTGTCTGAGCCGCCTGTGCCGGATGTACGGCGCGTCGCCGGAGCGGTTCTCCGCCGCCTGCCTGGCTCTGGGAGGCCTGGAGACGGAGAGCAGCGGCCTGGGCTACGCCCTGGAATTTCTCCCGGGCCTCTGGCTGCGCTTCTTTCTGTGGGAGGGGGATGAGGAATTCCCCGCCTCCGCCCAGATCCTGTTCTCGGATAACTTCCCCGCGGTGTTCTCCGCGGAGGATCGGGTCGTAGTCTGCGAATACGTCATCGGCAAAATGAAAAGCGTGAACTGAAATACTGCCCGGGCATCGGAATGCCCGGGCAGTAAGGCAAGTAAGGAGAGAAGCATGAAAGGACGGGGCAAGGGACTGCTGGCCGCGGGAGCGGGTCTGGTGCTGGGCGGCTTCGTGGGCCTGACGGGCTGCGCGGTCCTGGATCTGCTCATGAAGACGGGAATGGACCGGGAGGAGCCGAAACTGCTCAAGGGCATGGAGACCCGCATCAGCGGAGCCCGGGGAGGACCGGCCTACGCCGCCGCTTTGGAGGAGGCCATGGCAGCCCAGGAAAAGCGGGTCACGGAGCCGGTGGAGATCACCGCCCGGGACGGAACCCCGCTGGCGGGCCACTGGGCCCCGGTGAAGGAGCCCCGGCGGGCCGTCCTGGCGGTCCACGGCTGGCGGGGCGGCTGGACCCAGGCCTTCGGCATGATGGCGGACTTTCTGGAGGAACAGGGCTGCAGCGTCCTGTATATCGACCAGCGGGGCACCAACGGAAGCGGCGGAGATCATATCGGCTTCGGCCTGCTGGAAAAGCTGGACTGCGCGGACTGGCTGAACTGGCTGGCGGAGCGCTGCCCCGGCCTGCCTCTTTACATGATGGGCATGTCCATGGGGGGGACCTCCGTGCTGATGGCGGCGGGGGAGCCCCTGCCGGAGACCCTCCGGGGCATCGTGGCGGATTCCGCCTTCACCACCCCCAAGGCCATCCTGGAGCACGTTGCCCGGAGCAACCTCCATCTGCCCTTCGGGCTCACGGCCCGGGCGGCGGAGGCCGCCTTCCGGCGGAAGCTGGGAGCGGCGGCGGATTCCTGCAGCACTGTGGACGTCCTGAAGCGCTGCTCCGTCCCCGTGCTCCTGATCCACGGGGGAAAGGACCGTTTCGTTCCCCCGGACATGGCCTTTGAGAATTACCGGGCCTGCGCGGGCCCCCGAAGGCTCTTCTTCGTTCCCGGGGCGGACCACGTGGGCTGCTGGTTCACGGATGAAACTGGCTACCGCCGGGCGTTGACGGACCTTTGGCGGGAGTATGACCCCCTCCTCCCGGCCAAGGAGGGGCCTGCGGGCCCCTCCATTGGATCTTCCCCCGGGGTTACGGGGGTTTTACGAAGGACGGGGAAACTAAGTCTGAATACTTCTGCGGTCGGACGATAGATCTTGCGTATCGCCTCTCCGTCCCCGCCGCAGTGGGCTGGCTCCCCTGAAAGAGGCTGCGAAGCAGGGGCGCGGGAGTAAAAGCTCCGGGGTGCGATGCACGTTTCTGCACCGCACCCCGGTTTTCTGTATTTCAGCGAGGCTTTATACCGTAATGGTCCCGGTGATCCGGTCGCCGCAGGCGTCCAGCAGGTCCTTCCCTGCCGCCACGCACACCGCGTCGTCCCCGGCAATGTCCTCCAGGATCCCCGCCAGAGCCAGCAGGTCCTGGGGGGTGGTGTGGATCAGGGCGGCGTAGCGCCGGTCCATCTCCTCCTGGGTGATCCCCAGGAAGCGGCGGGTCTCCGCGGCGGAGATCTTCTCCTCCGGGGTGCGCAGGGGATCCAGGGTGGAAACGGAGCTGAGGATGAAGCCCGTGAGGTCCGGCGCGGCGGCGCAGAACTGCCGCAGGAAGTCCGCCGCCCGGGCGATCACCCCCAGGGAGCGGACGGGCTGAGGATCCCGGTAGGTATAGAAGGCGGCGTCCCCGGTGTCCCGTCCGATGAAGCCGCAGCCGTAAGCTCCGCCCTGGACCCGGATCTCGTTCCACAGGTACATATAGTTCAGCACGTTGGCCAGCACGGGGATGCTGCCGCTGTACTTCCGCCCATGGAGGGCGAAGCTGGTGCCCATAACGGCGAAGCCCACCTGTGCGGGGATCACGATGCCCTCCCGGCGTATGCCGGCGATGGGGAAGGCGGCCTCGGAGTCCGGGGCGGCTCCGCAGGAGGGGATGAGGCTGAGGAAGCGGTCCAGGGCGGTCTCCCCGAAGGCTTCGGAGACGGACACCGTGAGCCGTTCCCGGCTGACCAGCTTCTTCATCAGACCGGCCATGTCCGCCAGCAGGGCTTTCAGGGCATCATCCCCGGCGTTCAGGGTCTTCTCCAGCCACTGGAGGAAGGTGACGCCGCTGATGGCCTCCCCGGCGGCGCCGTGTGCGGTCTGGTAGCTGAGGGCGCGGGTGACGGCGTAGTTGATCCCGTTCCCCGCCAGGGTCATCTTGGCGGCCACGGAGGCCTGCTGCATCACGTCCCGCAGCAGATCCGCGTCCTCCCAGAGGGTCTCGGTGAGGAGCTCCGCCAGGAGCTCGGAGGCCTTTTCTCCCAGCTCCGCCAGGCAGGCGGCGGAGACGGAGAGCATCACCCGGCAGTGCTGGGGATCGGAGCCGGGCAGGACGGAAGGAACGAAGCTCACCCGGCCCAGGATGTTCTTGATCTCCAGAGGCAGGGCGGACCGGCTGTGCTTCTTCGTGGCCATGCTCCCCAGCACCTGGCACGTCATGGCCAGCTTGCTCAGCTCCTCCGGCGTCAGATCGGAGGCCAGGAAGTGAGCCCGGAGGAAGGCGATGCCGCTGCCTGCGGTGTGCTTCATCACAGGCACTCCGGCCTTCACCGTTTCCGTCATCTGCAGGGGCTCCGGCTTCTCCGCCAGATCCGACAACTTCAGCATGGGGATGCCGGCCAGGGCCTCGGGGCTGTCCGGCGTCTGCTGCCAGAGACGGAGGCTTTCCGCCTGCTCCTGCAGCCGGGCCCTGTCCGCCTCGGTCCAGCGGCTGCTCTCCGCCTTGACCCGGGCCGCTTCCTTTGCCCGCTTTTCTTCTCCCAGGGTGCGGGAGGGGACCAGGACCACGGTGACGGTATGGGCGTCCTCCAGGAAGAATTCCCGGATCAGCTTTTCAAAGAGACCGCTTTCCAGCCCGGCATCCAGAGTTTTCAGGGCGGGTTCCACGGTCAGCGCCTGCGCCGGGTCGCCGCCGTACAGCCAGGTATCCAGCATGCCCACGGCCTCCAGCAGGCTCCTGGGGGCCCAGCCCCCCTCCCGGTCCCGCTTATTGAAGGCGTAGCGGTGGAAGCAGGCGGAGAGCCGGTCCTTGTCCAGCCCTTCCTCCGCCAGCTTCGTCAGGGCGTCCCGCAGGAGCTTCCGCAGGGCTTCCAGGTTTTCCTGCTCCGTATTCATGGCGATCCAGGAGAGGACCGCCTGCTGCACTCCGCTGTCCAGCTCCAGGACGAAGTCCTGGGCGAGGCCGCTGTCCAGCACCGCCCGCTTCAGGGGGGCTTCGTTGTCCCCCGCCAGATAATCCGTCAGCACGGCGGCGGCAAAGAGCTTTTCCGTTTCGTCGTAAGCGCCGATGAGCTTTGTGGCGCCGATGATGGCGCGCTTTTCGGTATTCTCCTCCGGGCCGATCTCATAGGGGATCACCCGGGTGACCGACGGCACCGGCTCCTGCATGGGGATGGGGAAATCCGCTTCCTGGCGGGTAAAGGGGGAGAGGAAGGAATCGATCTTCTTCAGCACCGGTACCAGGTCCACGCTGCCCACCAGGGAGATGCGGGAGTTGGAGGGATGGTAATACTTCCGGTGGTTCGCGATGAACTGCTCATAGGTCAGGTCCGGGATGCAGGCGGGATCCCCGCCGGAGTTGAAGCGGTAGCAGTTGTCGGGACAGAGGAGGGCGTTGGTCTCATGGGCCATGACGCTCATGGGGGAGGCCATGCTGCCCTTCATCTCGTTGAACACCACGCCCTGGTAGCCGATCTGATCGCCTTCCCCCTCGTACCGCCAGCCCTCCTGACGGAAGATCTCCGGTTTATGGTAGATGGCGGGGTGGAGCACGGCGTCCAGATACACGTCGATCAGGTTGAGAAAATCCTGATCGTTCCGGGTGCTCACGGGATAGACGGTCTTATCCGGGAAGGTGAGGGCGTTCAGAAAGGTCTGCACGGAGCTTTTCAGCAGCTCCACGAAGGGCTCCTTTACCGGATACCGGTCCGAGCCGCAGAGCACCGAATGCTCCAGGATATGGAACACGCCGGTGGAATCCTCCGGCAGGGTCTTGAAGGCGATGGAGAAGGCCTTGTTCTCGTCCGGCCGGTCCAGCCAGCAGAGCTTGGCCCCGGTGCCCAGATGCTCCATTTCCACCAGGCGGGCGTTCAGCTCCTCCAGGGGGCGGATACGCTTGACCTGAAAACCTTGGATCACTTCATTCAGCTGCATGGCGCGTACTCCTGTTCATAATTGTCCCCGGGCCAGTCCCGGCCCGGGGCATGGTTTATGGGAAAATAGTATCATGGGCCTCCGCCCTTGTCAACGCGGGGAAGAGGCGTCAGATCCACATTTTGTTGATCTTCATCGCGTCGATGTTCTCCATGTATTCCCGGAGGTAAAGCTCGCAAAGCTCCTCCATGGTGCAGTCCCCCTCGTTGTTCTCCTGCATGATGGAGATGACCCGGGTGGGGATCAGGATATCCGCGTTTTTCATGTTGGCGCTGTGGGACCGGGCCAGGGCGCCGACGATCTTCCGGATATCCGCCTGGCCGAAGGCTTCCTTGTAGAAGGCGGCTTCATCCTCCCGCCGCCGGGTGAAGCTGCGGTTATGGAGGGCCCGGATCACCATGGCGATGCAGAAGGTGATGGGCAGGATCAGACTGAGGGGGATCCAGGGGGGCAGCCGGGTGAGAAAGCCGTAGAAATCGTTCCAGCCCCCGTTTTCCTCCCCGACCACGATCACCATGATGTAGTACAGGGCGGAATAGACCGCCACCGGGATCAGGGCCAGGAGGGCATCCGGAACGGTCAGCTTTTTCTCGCTCATGAAGAAGCAGAAGGCCGCGAAGGCCAGGATGGGGCAGACGCCGTGGAGGAAGAAGCGGGAGCCGGAGAAAATCAGCACAAAGCCCTTTACCGGCGCCAGGATGAACAGGGAAATGAGAAAGGTAAGGGTCACCGCCGTGACCCCGGCGTAGACCAGGACGACGATCCACCGGGGCATATGGTAATTGTGCGTCCGGAGGCCGTCCAGGGTATAGGGGATGACCATCGCCATGGCCGCGGCGGCCAGAATGTTGGAATTTACAGTGAACATGCAGAAGGTGCGCAGACCCATGTGGTCGAAATTCTCATCCTGCACGGTCGTCAGGTTCATGGTCACGCCGATGCAGACGCAGACGACCACGCATAGGGCGCTGAACAGGGCAAACAGACATTGCCGGCGGGTGATCTTCATGACTCTGTCCACTGGTGCATACTCCCTTCCATATGTCGGATTATTATGCATTATAGCACAGAAAACCGGCAAAAGCAAAGAAAATGCCGATCCGCATGCCGCTCTCCGAAGTATGGCGGAACGTTCACAAATTTATGGAGAAATTGTTTCGGGAATCTCTTGCCAATTCGACCCGAACACGCTATAATGCAGACGTTGGCATCTTTGACAAATCGGGGATGTCCAACGCTTGTTTATTTGTCTGAAATTACCGCCTCTTCTCTTCGCGAGCCGATCCCTACCGGATATCCCCCGCGGAAAGGGGCGGCGGTCTTTTTGGGAAGTTAATCAATATTTATTGAAAAGGAGAAGAAGTATGAAAACTGGCAAGAAACTCTTGTCCATCCTGCTGGCGCTGATCCTGGCAGTCTCGCTCCTGAGCGGGGCTTTCATCGTGAGCGCGGCGGATGGCCCCTTCGAAGCGGACACCGAGCTGCAGTTAGGCCGGGAGTACGTCATCGTTGCGGAATCCGAAGGGAAGTATTTCGCCTTGAGCAGGGCCGGCAGCGGTTTCGGTGTTGAGGAGGTCGCCGCCGCGGACGGGCAGATTGCCGAAGCGCCGGAAAGCGCCGTCTGGACCGCCGCCTCCGGGAACACGATGGAGAGCGTCGCCGATCCCGGTAATTTCATCTACGCCGGTTCCGGCGGATTCATGACTTACACCACCGGCCGCACCGTGGTGTATGACGCCGAGACCCTGACCATCGCCCTCCATGACGCCAAGTACTACCTGACCTTCGACGGCTCCGCCTTCGGTCAGGGCGAACAGGCAGATGCAGCGACCATCCTGATCTTCGGCCGGGGCGAAGCCGCGGAGCCCGAGCGGGAGCCCACCCTGGCGGACATCCCCGTGCCCGAGACCGTGCGCCGGGACGCCGTGAAGAGCAGCGACGGGTCCGTCACCCTGGCCTTCACCTCCGACGTCCATAACGACGGAACGCACCTGAACCTGAAGACCTGGCTGGAGGCCGCCGAAGCCGACTACGGCTACATCGACGCCATGGGCTTCTGCGGCGACCTGGGTTCCGCCTACGCCTCCACCCCGGAGAAATACTGGCCCGTGGTCGACATCGTTTTCGACTACATGGACAGCCAGCTTGAGGCGGGCAAGATCGGCACCGCCATCTACACCACCGGCAACCACGAGTGGTTCAACACCGCCGGCGGCGACTTCGGCCATGAGTTCGACAATCCCGAGTATACCAACATGGACCGGTTCATGGTAGTGGGTGAGGGCATGGAGACCGACGCCTATATCATCTACTGCTTCGGCGCCGGCGAATCCGCCATGAGCACCAGCGGCTACATGAAGGTGCTGGACACGGAGCTTGAGATCTTTGCCGAATGGCTGAAGACCGCCCCCGCCGACAAGCCCATCTTCGTTCTGTCCCATTACCCCCTGCATGACTGGAGCAGCCGGGGCGACAAGCGCCTGCTGGACAACACGGTCCAGATCATCGACATGCTGAACGAGCACCCCAATATCGTTTTCCTCTGGGGCCACAACCACTCCAACTTCGACGGCAACTATTATACCCCCAAGTTCCCCGGCGATGAGATCCGGATCGATGCGGACGGCAATACGAAGACCATCAACTTCACCTATATGTCCGCCGGCACCACCGCCGATATCGAGTACACCGGCCCCGAGGCCGGCTCCGCCGCCACCATCAACAAGGGCCTGGTGGTCAGCATCAAGGCCGACGGTTCCCTGGAGTTCACCTACTACACCATCGACGGCGTGAAGATGGACCTGGAGAGCCCCTGGCTGGTCCGGCTGCGCGGCGGCTACGGCAACTATGAGACCCTGGATACCCAGTTCGTGGAAGACGGAAAGACCGCTTCCCCCGTGGAGGTCCCCGAGGTGGAGGGCTACATCTTCACCGGCTGGTATACCTATGAGAACGGCTTCGAAGTCCCCTTCAGCTTCGACGAGCCCATCACCCGGAACATCCTGGTCACCGCGAAGTACCGCCTGGATACCGGCCTGGACGGCGACTACGTCTACCTGACCGTCCAGATGGGCGACCGGATCGTCACAGGCAAGAGCGGCACCCCCATCCTGATGTACCCCGTTCCCTATGAGGACGGCATGACCGGCATCAAGGCCTTCCAGACCATGCAGGATGCGGAATTCGATGGGGAGACCACCGTCGGCTCCGGCGGCTACGGCTACCTGACGGACATCTGGGACTGCAACCCCGAGAACGGCGCCTGGATGATGTCTCCGCTGGCCAAGAACTGCTACGTCACCGCATCCAACCCCGTGGAGCCCGGACACAGCTACTACGTTCTGACCTATGCGGATCAGGCGGATTACGCCGCTGCCAGCTACCTGCGGCCCTTTGCCACCGAGGTGGAGGCCGGCGAGACCGCCAGCTTCACCGGCGGGTACTGGACCTTCAGCACCACCACCTACAAGTACACCGATAACCCCATTGCCGGCGATGTGTACCTGGGCGAGAGCCTGGATGCCCTGGAGGATACGGGCGTTGACGCCGTGGACGGCGCCTTTGACCTGACCTTTGAGACCGCAGGCGACTTCTATGTGGCCGTGAAGGCCGAGGGCATCGGCCTGGCCGCCACCAAGGTCACCGTCACCGCCGCCGAGCCCGCCGAGACTGAAGAACCCGCCGAGCCCGAAGAGCCCGCCAAGCCGGACTTCCCCAAGCCCGAAGGCATCGTGAAGAGCGCCGTGAAGAACGAGGACGGGTCCATCAACCTGGCCTTCACCTCGGACGTCCACTATGACGGCAAGAACCTGAACCTGAAGACCTGGCTGGAGGCCGCCGAGGCTGACTTCGGCTACTTCGATTCCATGGGCTTCTGCGGCGACATGGGCTCCGCCTACGTCTCCACCGCGGCCCAGTTCTGGGGCTATGCCCAGGATATCATGGATTACATGGACGGCCAGGTGGCCGAGGGCAAGGTGGGCGACGCCGTCTACACCTTCGGCAACCATGAATGGTTCCCCTACGCCGGCGGCAACTACTACGACGAGTACGCCAACTATCCCGCCGCCGCCCGGCTGCTGCAGGTGGGCGAGGCGGTCCGCACCGAGGACTACATCATCTACTGTTTCGGCGGCGGTGAGATCGCCAAGACCTTCAAGTACGACTACGCGGAGGAGGACATCGCCGAGCTGGCCGCCTATCTGGAGACCGCGCCCAAGGATATCCCCATCTTCCTCCTGACCCACTTCCCGCTGCATGCGTGGAACGTGACCGATCCCACCTCCGGCCGTACGGAGAGCCGGTATGTGCCCCACGCGAAGGAACTCATCGATGTGCTGAACCAGTATGACAACATCATCGTCCTCTGGGGCCATAACCACTCCAACTTCGACGACTGGTACTACACCCCCGAGTTCCCGGGCGCCGTGATCCCCATCAACCCCGAAGGGGACACCATGCAGCTGAACTTCACCTATCTCTCCGCCGGCTGCACCGCTGACGCGGAGTACACCGGTCCTGAGGCCGGCAGCGCCTCCTGCATGAACAAGGGCCTGGTGGTCACCATCGGGGCCGACGGCAGCCTGACCTACACCTACTACACCCTGGACGGCAAGACCATGGGCGTCCAGGCCCCCTGGATGGTCCGCTTCCGGGACGGCAAGGACTACAAGGTCTTTGAGACCCAGACCATTGAGGACGGCGGCTTCGTCACCCTGCCTGAAGTGCCAGATATGCCCGAGTACGCCTTCACCGGCTGGTACTATTACGAGGGCGGCCACGAGCATCCCTTCGACGAGAACACCCCCATCACCCGGAACCTGCTGGTCACCGCCGGCGCCCGGTACGACACGGGCAAGTCCACGGACTATGTGTACCTGACCGTGGAGCTGGGAGACGGCATCGCCGTGGGCAAGAGCGGGACCCCCATCCTCATGTACCCTGTGCCCTACGTTGAGGGCATGACCGGCATCCAGGCCTTCCAGGCCATGCAGGATGCGGAATTCGACGGAGAGACTGCCGTCGCCTCCGGCGGCCGCGGCTACCTGACGGATATCTGGGGCCTGAGCCCCGCCGACGGGATCTGGATGCTGGCCACCGATTCCAGGAACAGCTACGTCTCCGCTTCCGCCACCGTGGCCCCCGGCAACTGCTACTACGTGTACGCCTACGGCGACGATGACGTCCGCCTGGCGCCCGGCTACCTGAAGCCCTTCGTTTCCGAGGTGGACGCGGGCGAGACCGTCGCCTTCACCGGCGCCAGCTGGGTCTACTCCGGCAGGCCCGACGGAACCAGCGTCACCCCCATCGCCGGGGACGTGTACGTCGGCAAGAGCCTGGATGCCCTGAAGGACACCGGCGTTGACGCGGCGGACGGAGCCTTTGAGCTGAGCTTCAACGAAGGCGGCACCTGGTACGTGGCCGTGAAGGCGGAGGGCATGGGCCTGGCTGCCACCGTGGTCACCGTCAAGGGCGCCGAAGCTCCCGCCGAACCCGAGGAGCCCGAGCAGCCCGCCGAGCCTGAGGTGCCTGCGGAGCCCGAGCAGCCCGCCGAACCCGAGGAGACTGTCGGCGAGTTCTATGTGGTCGTGGCCGGAGATACCCTGTGGCGCATCGCCCAGAAGTATTACGGCACCGGCTTCGCATGGGATAAGATCTACGCAGCCAACACCGCCATCATCAAGAATCCCAAGATGATCTATGTGGGCCAGGTCCTGCTGATCCCCTGAGCACCCTGAGCACTGAGCAAACGGCATAAACACGATGGGCGCCCGCTGATGCGGGCGCCCATTTCAGCGTGTCGACAAAGTCTTGTCGCCGCGCTGAAGCAAGTTTTTCGAACAAGGAATATGGAAAAGAATGTTCGAAAAACTTATGATT
>JAFZVM010000048.1 GCA_017617795.1 Oscillospiraceae bacterium | reverse complement strand
GCCACCGCGGCCAGCTATACGGTCACCGCGAAAGCCTCCTACAACGGGATGCAGTACCGCTGCAAGGTGACCAATGAGGGCGGCAGCGTGTACTCCGACCCTGCGACGCTGACGGTCACGGCTGCCAAGCCTGTGATCACCGCCCAGCCCGGGAATCAGAGCGTGACTGCGGGCGCGGCGGCCACTTTCTCCATCGCAGCCTCCGGTACAGGGCTGAGCTACCAGTGGCAGTACAGCAAGGACGGCAGCACCTGGACGAACAAGAGCGGCGCCACCGCAGCCAGCTATACGGTCACCGCGAAGACCTCCTATAACGGGATCCAGTATCGCTGCAAGGTGACGAACGCAGGCGGCAGCGTGTACAGCGCCAGCGCAAAGCTGACCGTTGTTGTCAGCGTCAATGCGCCAACCATCACCAGCGTCGTAGCCAACAAAACCAGCGCCGAAACGGGGGAAAAGATCACCTGGACAGCAACGGCTTCCGGCGGTGAAGGAGCACTGCAGTATTACTTCATCATCTATAAGGACGGAACCAAGGTAAAAACACGTACCTACAGTACAACGGCAACCTTCAGCTATACCCCCACGGAACCCGGGACATATAAAGCAAGGGTCTATGTGAAGGATGCCAATGATACAAAGACCAACAAACTGAGCAGCGGTGTCACAGTCACTGTGGGACCTCTTACCGTTATCAGCGTCAAAGCGGACAAGACGAGCACCACGGTAGGGAACTTGATCACCTGGACCGTATCGGCTGCCGGCGGCGAGGGAACGCTGCAGTACTGTTTCTATGTCTACAAGGACGGCACCGCTGTCCAACATGGATCCTATGGGACGGCAAAGACGTTCTACTATGCCCCCATGGAGGCCGGGACATATAAAGTAAAGGTCTACGTGAAGGACGCTTCCGGTACGAAGGTCAACAAGCTGAGTGCCGCGGTCACGGTCTCTTGAGAGATCCGCTGCAGAACAGGACGACCATTCCGGGCCCCGGGGACGGCATGCCGTCCCCGGGGATTTCTTTGATCCCGGCATCTACCCAGGCTCCCTCGTCCCAAGATCCGGGCAAAACCCTCTTTCTCGTATATTGACAGGGGAGATATGTTTTGTTATACTGCTTGAATCAAGCAATTTACCCATTTACCGAAAAACCGCGACAAAGCGACATCAGGAGGAACGACTCATGGAAAAGAAAAAGTTGTTTACGGGCGCAGCCACAGCGCTGATCACGCCGCTCACCCCGGAGGGCGTGGATTATCCGCGCCTGGCTAAGTTCATCGATTGGCAGATCGAGCAGGGGATCAGCGCGCTGGTTATCTGCGGCTCCACCGGCGAGCCCTCCACCCTGACGGACGACGAGCACCGGGACGTGCTCCGCTTCGCGGCGAAACAGATCGCGGGCCGGGTCCCCATGATCGCCGGGGCCGGCAGCAACGATACCGACTATGCCATCGACCTGGCCAGGGTCGCCAAGGAAGCCGGGGCGGACGGCGCCCTGGTGGTGACCCCCTATTACAACAAGGCCACCCAGAAGGGCCTCATCAAGCATTTTGCCATGGTGGCGGAGGAGGGCGGTCTGCCCGTCATCCTTTATAACGTCCCCAGCCGCACCGGCGTCACCATCGAGCCCGCCACCTATGAGGCGCTGGCGGAGCATCCCGGCATCGTGGCCATCAAGGAGGCCAGCGGCGCCATAGCCAAAACCGTGGACACCATGTCCCGGGTGGCGGGGAAGCTCACCCTGTATTCCGGCAATGATGAGGAGATCGTTCCCCTTATGAGCATCGGTGCCCAGGGGGTCATCTCCGTCCTCTCCAATCTGCTCCCGGCCAAGACCAATGAGATCTGCACCCGCTTCCTCAGCGGGGACGTGAAGGGCGCGGCGGCCATGCAGCTGCATTACCGTCCGCTGATCGACGCCCTGTTCTGCGAAGTGAACCCCATCCCGGTGAAGGCGGCCATGGCGGCCCTGGGCTTCTGCGACGATTATCTCCGCATGCCCCTCACCAGCATGGAGCCGGAGCACAAGGCAAACCTCCTGGCTCTGATGCGGAAGGAGGGCCTCAACGTATGATGCGCCTGATCCTGAACGGCGCCGGCGGCCGCATGGGCGCGGTGGTCCGGGACCTGCTGGCGGAGCGGGGCGCGGAGCTGGAGGCTGAGATCTCAAGCGGCGCGGATCCCGCGGGGCAGGGGGGATACGCTCCCATCCAGAACAGCGATGCATCCGGGGATCTGATCCTGGATTTCTCCCACCACAGCGCGGTGAACGAACTGCTCCCCTGGGCGGCTGCCCGCAGCCTGCCCGTGGTCATTGCCACCACCGGCCATACGCCGGAGGAACTGGCAAAGATCGATGAATTCGCCAAGGTCATCCCCATCTTCTTCGCCTCCAACCTGTCCATGGGCGTGGCCCTCATGGCCCAATTCGCGAAGCAGGCGGCCGCCGCCTTCCCGGAGGCGGATATCGAGATCGTGGAGACCCACCATAACCGGAAGCTGGACGCCCCCAGCGGCACCGCCCTGACCCTGGCCAAGGCCGTGCAGGCGGGCAGGCCGGGCTCCACCATCGCCTACGGGCGCAGCGGAATGGGCAAACGGGTGCCCGGGGAGATCACCGTCCACGCCCTGCGCATGGGCAACATCTCCGGCCAGCATGAGATCCATATCACCACCGATCATCAGCAGCTCACCATCCGGCACGAGGCCTATGACCGGGTCCTGTTCGCGGAGGGAGCTGTCGCTGCCGCCCGCTTCCTCCTGGGGAAGCCCGCGGGACTCTATGGAATGGAGGACCTGCTCAATGGCTGAGATCATCCGCGCCGCCATCGCCGGTTACGGCAATCTGGGCAAGGGGGTGGAATCCGCCCTCCTGCAGAATCCGGATTTCTCTCTGGAGGCCGTCGTTACCCGCCGGGATCCGGCGTCCCTGCAGCCCGCTTCCGGGGCGAAGGTCGTGAAGGAATCCGAAATCGCCGCCCTGAAGGGGCAGATCGACGTGCTCTTCGTCTGCGGCGGCAGCGCCACGGACCTGCCGGAGCAGACCCCCCGCTTCGCGGAGCTCTTCAACGTGGTGGACTCCTTTGATACCCACGCCCGCATCCCGGAGCATTTCGCCGCGGTGGACGCTGCGGCCAGGAAGGGGGGGAACCTGGGCCTGATCTCCGTAGGCTGGGATCCGGGCCTGTTCTCCCTGGCGCGGCTGTACGAGACCGTCGTCCTCCCCCAGGGGAAAGACTATACCTTCTGGGGCCGGGGCATCAGCCAGGGCCATTCCGACGCCATCCGCCGTCTCCCCGGGGTGCTGGACGCGAGACAGTATACCGTTCCCATCCCCGAAGCGGTGGAAGCCGTGCGTTCCGGGCAGTGTCCGGAGCTCACCACCCGGCAGAAGCATAAGCGGGAGTGCTACGTCGCCGCCGCCCCGGGCACGGATCTGGACAAGCTCACGGAGCAGATCTGCACCATGCCCAACTATTTCTCCGACTACGACACCACCGTGACCTACGTCTCCCTGGAGGAACTGCGGACACAGCACCGGGAGCTGCCCCACGGGGGCTTCGTCATCCGCAACGGCCATAACGGGCCGGAGGGGAAGTACCGCCAGACCATGGAATTCCGCCTGGATCTGGACTCCAACCCCTATTTCACCGGCAGCGTGCTGGCCGCCTGCGGCAGGGCCGTGGTCCGGCTCAGCCGGAAGGGTGAGACCGGCTGCCGCACCATTCTGGATATACCGCCCGCCCTCCTGAGTCCTTTGGACCCGGCGGAGCTGCGCAGGGAGTTTGTGTGAAATGCTGAACGATACTTTGGGAATCAACGCTGCGGGGCATCTGACCTTCGACGGCCAGGATACGGCGGAGCTGGCAAAGGAATACGGCACGCCCCTGTATCTCATGAGCGAGGACCGGCTGCGGTATAACTGCCGCCTGTACCGGCAGAGCATGACCGAGGGCTTCGGCCCGGATTCCATGCCCCTGTTCGCGGGGAAATCCTTCTGCCTGACGGCCATGTACCCCATCCTGGCGGAGGAGGGCTTCGGGGCGGACGTGGTCTCCGGCGGGGAGCTGTATACCGCCCTGTGCGCCGGCTTTCCGGCGGACCGGCTGTACTTCCACGGCAACGGGAAGACGGACAGGGAGATCCGCTTCGGGGTGGGAGCCGGTATCGGCTATTTCGTGGTGGACAGTCCGGAGGAGCTGGAGGCGGTGAGCGATCTCGCCCGGTCCATGGGCAAGAAGCAGAAGATCCTGCTGCGCCTCACCCCCGGCATCGATCCCCATACCTTTGCCCAGGTGAATACCGGCCGGCTGGACTGCCAGTTCGGCGTGCCCCTGGAGACCGGGGAGGCCATGGCCTTCGCGGAGCAGGCGCTCCGCTGCCCCGGGGTGGAGCTCGTAGGCTTCCACTGCCATATCGGCTCCCAGATCTTTTCCTGGACCCCCTTCCGGGATGCGGCGGACCGGATGCTGCGCTTCATGCGTGATCTGAAGGCGAAGACCGGCTTCGTGACCCGGATCCTGAACCTGGGCGGCGGCTTCGGCGTCCGGTATACGGAATATGATCCGGAGGTGGATATCCCCGCCTCCATCGCCGCCCTGGCGGAGCATATCAAGGCCCGCTGCGGAGAATGGGATCTGGCCATGCCTCAGCTGCGCATGGAGCCCGGCCGCAGCATCGTGGCGGACGCGGGCCTCAGCCTGTATACCGTCCAGGCCCTGAAGCGCATCGAGGGAGGCAAGAACTACGCCGTGGTGGACGGAGGCATGTCGGATAATCCCCGCTATGCCCTGTATCAGGCTTCCTATACGGTGTACAGCGCGAACCGGGCGAACGACCCCGCGGACATGGTCTGCACCGTGGCGGGCCGCTGCTGCGAATCCGGCGCCCTCCTCCAGGAGGGGGTTTCCCTTCCCGCACCGAAGAGGGGGGATCTCATCGCCATGTGCTGCACCGGCGCCTATCAGTATTCCATGGCCTCCAACTACAACCGGGTGGGCCGTCCGCCGGTGCTGCTCCTGAGCGGTGCAGGCAACCGCCTCATCGCCAAACGGGAGGAATACCCGGACCTGGTGAAGCTGGATCTGTAAGCGTTTCGATCCCGAGCCGCTCCGTCCGTCATGCCGGAGCGGCTCTTTTTCCGCGTACCCGTCTTCGACAAAAAAAACTGCTTGACAATTATGGAACGGCATGATATATTAATCAAGCTCTCCAATATCGCGGGGTAGAGCAGTTCGGTAGCTCGTCGGGCTCATAACCCGGAGGTCGTGGGTTCAAATCCCTCCCCCGCAACCAAAAAACTCAGCTCGCCATTCGGCGGGCTGAGATTTTTTGCTGGAAGATCTGCACCTTGATCCCGGGTTATGAGGCCGACGAGCGGAGCTCGTTGGGAAAGCGCCCCTTTGCGCCGCCGGGGGCGGGGACAAGCAAAGGGGCGCTTCCGCAGCGGTCGAAAAATGCGAGGAGCGTAAGCCCAAAGCATTTTTCGGGCACCGCAAGGGGGCTTTCGGAGGCGGAGCCTCTGAAAGATAACCCGGAGGTCGTGGGTTCAAATCCCTCCCCCGCAGCAGATAGAATAGGTGTCCGATTCTTTTATGCCCAAAACCCTTTGATTTCGGCGCTTTCCGGCTTCGGCCCTTATGAAAACAGTCGCCACGGAGCAGTTTCCGCAGCGGCGTTTTTGCGTTTTCAGGGCTTTACCCTATTCCCCCCCCCCCCCCGGAGGAATCGTACTCACAGAGGGGTATCGTACAATTTGACGAGTCTCTGCTCTCGTCTGCTGGGATAACCGCACATATTCCTTTCAAGCGCATTTCAATATACTGATAGTATTCTATCAGCTCACTGTGTTTCTCGCGGAATTCAGACTGATTCATAACTGTCCGTTCTATGTGACCGCGATCCTCATTCCCTTACGTCCATATGCGATTCTGTCAGATAATGATGTATTTCTTCTCTCTGGGCGTGGCTGCCGGGGCCTCCGCGGGTTCGCCCAGAGAGATGCCGAAGGCGACAGAATAGCCCTCCGGCACGCCCAGCTTTCTCAGGAAGGCCTTGCCCTCCTCATTTCCCAGGGCCATGGTAACGCTCCCCAATACGCAGGTACCCAGGCCCAGGCTCTCCGCCGCCAGCACCATGTTCTCCCCCAGGAGGCAGGCGTCGATGTCGTGGCCGCCGTCCTGCTTGCAGACGATCAGCAGCACCGGGGCTCCGAAGGTGGGAGAAAAGTCCGGCGCATTCATCTTCTCCGTCATGGAGGCGGGAAGGCCGGGCATGGAAAGCATGACCTTCTTCTGCAGGACGCCAACCTCCTCCAGGAGTGCAGGATCCTGCACCGCGGCCACGAACCAGCGCTGCCTGTTGGAACCCGTGGGGGCCAGGAGGCCGCATTCCAGAACGGTCTCCAGCTCCTCCGCCCTCAGGGGGCGGGGGCTGTATTTCCGCACGCTGCGGCGCGCGGCGATGGTTTTTGTCACATCGTTGATGATCATGCGGATTCCTCCATCTGGTCAAAGATTCCAAGCCCCAATTATCATATGTGTTTTGAATCTAATACGACTATGGTTGTCAGTCTTACCGTTTCCATGTCGGCTGATACCCTTCGGCAAGAAGTATATATCTGAATCTAACAAGAAACCGTGCCGTCAGTCCCCGGATTCCGTATTGCTCATATGCCCAGTAAAACGCAGTATCCGAATCGAGTTCCTGCTCCGTTGAATTATATCTCACCATTGAGGCAAAAACGGTTCTTCTATTCAGATATTTCCCGTACAGTATAAGACGTCTTAATTCTCAAAATACGCGCGGACTTTTTTGAGCAGCTCCGGGATCTCCAGATGCTGCGGGCAGGCCTCGGTGCACTGACCGCACTCCACGCAGTCTGCCAGGTTGGCGCAGTCCCGGCCGTAGGAGCGCATCTGGGCCTGCTTGTTGCCGAACTTGACGGCGCCGTTGTAGCAGGAAAACGCCGTGGGGATCCGGATCTTCTGCGGGCAGCCGGCCATGCAGTAACGGCAGGAGGTGCAGGGGATGGTGGCGACCGTCTCCAGGAAGGCGCGGATGTCTTCGATGCAGGCCTTCTCGCTGTCGGTCAGGCAGCCAACGCCGCTGCGCTCGGTGATGGCGATGTTCTCCTTCACCTGCTCCACAGCGCTCATGCCCGAAAGAACGGCGAGCAGGTTTTCCTTGTCGTAGACGTAGCGCAGTGCCAGCTCCGCGTTGGACTCGGTGACGCTGTGTTTTGCGCGGATCTCTTCGATGGCGGGGTAGTTCGGGAAGACCAGGTTGCCGCCTTTGACGGGCTCCATGATGTTCAGCGGGATGCCCTTGGTCTGAGCGTAACGCATGCCCCGGTCGCCAGCCTGGAGCTCGTTGTCCAGGTAGTTGTACTGGATCTGGGCAAACTCCCAGTCGTAGTCTTCAAGCAGCTTCACGAACGCCTCATAGGAGTCATGGAAGGAAAAGCCCATGTGGCGGATCACGCCCTGCCTGCGCTTTTCGGCCAGGAATTCAATGATGTTGTACTCGTTTTTCAGCCGTTCCCACTGGTCCCCGTGGAGCCCGTGGATCAGATAGTAATCGATATGGTCGGTCTTCAGACGCTCCAGCTGGGTGGCAAGCATCTTCTCCGGGTCGAATCCGGGGCGGCCGATC